>NZ_JBALMU010000026.1:0-14379 GCF_036962285.1 Bacillus sp. JJ634 | reverse complement strand
TATATGTAGTGTAGACATGGTTTTAATAAAAACCACGTTTTGCTTCTTTGTGCAGAATTTCTGCGAGTTTTAATAGGGGGTAATATTCTGATGACAAAAAATGATGTTTATCAAGCACGTAAGTCCTTTGAAGTAGAAGGAAAACAGTACAACTACTACAGCCTTGCTGCTGTTGAGCAAGCAGGTGCAGGACAAGTTTCAAAATTACCTTATTCAATCAAGGTACTTCTTGAAGCGGTTCTTCGCCAAGTAGATGGCCGAGTAATTACTAAAGAGCATGTTGAAAACCTTGCAAAATGGGGAACTAGCGAACAAAAAGAAATCGACGTTCCTTTCAAACCATCACGTGTAATCCTACAAGATTTCACTGGTGTACCAGCAGTAGTTGACCTTGCATCTCTTCGTGGAGCAATGGCTGCTGTAGGTGGAGACCCACAAAAAATCAACCCAGAAATTCCAGTTGATCTTGTAATTGATCACTCTGTACAAGTTGATAAAGCTGGTACAGCGGACTCTCTTGCAGCAAACATGGATCTTGAATTCGAACGTAACACTGAGCGTTACCAATTCTTAAGCTGGGCTCAAAAATCATTCAATAACTACCGTGCGGTTCCACCAGCAACTGGTATCGTTCACCAAGTTAACCTTGAGTACCTTGCTAATGTTGTTCACGCAAATGAAAATGCTGATGGTACATTTGAAGCATTCCCGGATTCAGTATTCGGTACAGACTCTCATACAACAATGATCAATGGTATCGGTGTTCTTGGATGGGGTGTAGGTGGTATCGAAGCGGAAGCAGGTATGCTTGGACAACCTTCATATTTCCCAGTTCCAGAAGTAATCGGTGTTAAATTAACTGGTCGTCTTCCACAAGGAACAACTGCAACTGACCTTGCACTAAAAGTAACTCAAGTTCTTCGTGCAGAAGGCGTTGTAGGTAAATTCGTTGAGTTCTTCGGTCCTGGTGTAGGTTTACTACCACTTGCTGACCGTGCAACAATTGCAAACATGGCTCCTGAATACGGTGCAACTTGCGGATTCTTCCCAATCGACGATGAAGCACTTGATTACCTACGTTTAACTGGCCGTGATGAAACACAAATTAAAGTTGTTGAAGCATATTGCAAAAACAACGAATTATTCTACACAGCTGATAAAGAAGATCCAACATACACTAAAGTTGTTGAAATCAACCTTGCTGACATTGAACCAAACCTTTCTGGTCCAAAACGTCCACAAGATTTGATTCCACTTTCTCAAATGAAACAATCTTTCCATGATGCAATCAATGCACCAATGGGTAACCAAGGTTTTGGTTTAAGCGAGAAAGAATTGGATAAAGAAATCACTGTTAAATTTGCTGATGGTACAGAAACAAACATGAAAACTGGTGCTATCGCAATCGCTGCGATCACTAGCTGTACAAATACATCTAACCCATACGTAATGCTTGGAGCAGGTCTTATTGCGAAAAAAGCAGTTGAAAAAGGCTTAACTGTTCCTGATTATGTAAAAACTTCTTTAGCACCAGGTTCTAAAGTTGTTACAGGTTACCTTCGTGATGCAGGTCTACAACCATACCTTGATCAATTAGGATTCAACGTAGTTGGTTACGGATGTACAACATGTATCGGTAACTCAGGTCCATTAGCTCCAGAAATCGAAGAAGCTGTTGCAGACGCAGATTTATTAATTACATCTGTACTTTCTGGTAACCGTAACTTTGAAGGACGTATCCACCCACTAGTAAAAGGTAACTACCTAGCTTCTCCAACTTTAGTTGTAGCTTACGCTCTTGCTGGTACTGTAGATATCGACCTACAAAAAGATTCTTTAGGTAAAGACAAAGACGGTAACGATGTATACTTAAACGACATCTGGCCATCAATCGAGGAAGTTAACGAAGTTGTTAAATCAACAGTTACTCCTGAATTATTCCGTAAAGAATATGAAACAGTATTCACGGATAACCAACGTTGGAACGAAATCGAAACTAGCAACGATGAAATCTATACTTTCGATACAAAATCAACGTACATTCAAAACCCACCATTCTTCGAAGGAATGTCAGCTGAACCAGGAACAGTTGAACCACTTGGCGGTCTTCGCGTAGTTGGTAAATTCGGTGACTCAGTAACAACTGACCACATTTCTCCTGCAGGTTCAATCGGTAAAGATACACCAGCTGGTATCTACCTACGTGAAAATGGTGTTGCAATTCGCGACTTCAACTCTTACGGGTCTCGTCGTGGTAACCACGAAGTAATGATGCGCGGAACATTTGCTAACATCCGTATCCGTAACCAAATCGCTCCAGGTACAGAAGGTGGATTCACTACTTACTGGCCAACAGGCGATGTAATGGCTATCTATGATGCTTGTATGAAATACAAAGCTGACGGAACTGGCCTTGCTATCTTAGCTGGTAAAGACTACGGTATGGGATCTTCTCGTGACTGGGCTGCTAAAGGTACAAACCTTCTTGGCATTAAAACAGTTATCGCAGAAAGCTTCGAGCGTATCCACCGTTCTAACCTTGTGTTAATGGGTGTTCTTCCACTTCAATTCAAAGCTGGAGAAAACGCTGAAACACTTGGCTTAACTGGTGAAGAAGCAATCGCTGTTCAAGTTGATGAAACAGTTAAACCACGTGATCTAGTAAAAGTTACAGCTACTGCTAAAGATGGTTCTGTAAAAGAATTCGAAGTACTAGTACGTTTCGACTCTGAAGTTGAAATCGACTACTACCGTCACGGTGGTATCCTTCCAATGGTATTACGCGGAAAATTACAAGCGTAATTATAGTTGGGAAAACGGCAAACCTACATTTTAGGTTTGCCGTTTTTTTATTGGAGAAATACTTTCCATGTGTCGTCATTATTGATACTATTTAAAGAAGAAATGTAAAATTGTACTAATTGGTGAGTAGGATTAATAAGGTAAACGAGAATGTCAACATAGGGAGGCTGTTTTATGATTAAAAAAGTTATCGCTTCAATTTTTTTACTTTCCTTGATCACTTTCTCTATTGTACAAGCAATGGATCAGCAAAAAGAAAAGAAAACAGAAGAGCTGGATCAATTAGGCGGATTAAAGATTGGTGGAGAGGCTCCAGATTTTACGTTAAAAACACTAGAAGGGAAAGAGGTTTCTTTATCGGATTATAAGGGAAAAAAAGTGATGTTAAACTTTTGGGCAACCTGGTGTCCACCATGTAAAAAAGAAATGCCAGCTATGCAGCAATTTTCTGAAGAAGCAGGAGAGGATATAGTTGTTTTGGCTGTGAATATGGATCCAGAAAATGATGTAGAAGGATTTGCGTTAAATTATGAATTAACCTTTCCAATTGTTCTAGATCAGCCAGAGTCAGGAAGTCTTATCAGTGAACAGTATAAAATCATGAGTATTCCTACGACTTTTTTTATTGATCGTGATGGCATTATTCAACATAAGTTCTTTGGTGAGATGCAGTTGAAAGATATGGAACGAAATATGAATAGTATGGAATAAGGAGCTAAAAGGAGGCTCCTTTTTTATATTTTTTGTAAATTTGGAAATAATGAAAAATACAAACTTTTACGATTAGTTAAATCAAAGGGACCTGTGCGCATAGTTATCCGTTCCTTGAAGCTTAACTGATTCTTCTTGTTTTTGAACTAGAAATCTGGATTTGCTATAAAAAATGGAAGTAGGTGATAAAATGAAAAGACACAAAAAAACATTTGAACAGTTAATACAGGATAATAAAAGAGAGCTGCTCGAAGATTATAAAATGCTTGAAATCATTGAAGAGAGAATTGAGAAACGACATATGCAAAAAGCCGAGTAAAAACTGGCAGCTATATTTCCTGCTATTTGATGCAAATTAATAGTAGGAGGCGATACTGATGAGTAACCCAAAAAAAGATTCTAAACACTTTAATCCTAACCATGTTGGAACAAAATCAAGATCATTTGGTGGAAACAAAGGAAAGCAAATGCAAGATCAAACAAGTCCAACTCCTCAAGTGATTCAAACAAAAGGGGAATAGCTGTTACATCTACATTCATAATAAGTATCTTATAATTATGTTATGTAAACTAAAAAGTTATTAGGGGGAAAAATGATGACTAAACCAAATCCAGATAATCGTGCTGATAACGTAGAAAAGCTGCAAACAGCTATTGAAAATACACGAGAGAATATACAGGCGGCAAATGAAGCAATCGAATGTTCATCATCAGCTGACGTAGAAGCAATTCAGGCTAAAAATGAGCGAAGAATGGAAAGTATAAACTCGATGGAAGCTGAAATTGAAGATGAGCAAGCAGCTCGAAAAAACGGATATAAGAGCAGTAATCAGTTTCAATAACTAATGAAAAAAGGCTATCCAAAGTTTTTATTTGGATAGTCTTTTTGCACTATTGGCAATGGGTACAGTAATTATTTTGACGTGAAGGCAACTCAAATATTCAGTTTTCCAATCGAAATTATGGTAAGATGAGGATGAGACACGTTAGTAAAAGGAGAGAGACTTATGCATATTGCTGAACATCAAATAGAAGTGCGTTACGCAGAAACCGATCAAATGGGCGTAGTCTATCATGCTAATTATTTAGTATGGATGGAACTGGGACGCACGCAGTTAATACGTGAATTAGGCTTTGAGTATGCTCAAATGGAGGCTGATGGTATTCTATCACCTGTGATTGATATTCAAGTTTCTTATAAAACGCCAGTCCGTTATGGACAAGTCGCAATAATTAAGACATGGATTGAAAGCTATGATGGAATCCGAGTCGTTTATGGGTATGAGATTTTCAATGGAAATCAAGACTTAGCTGTAACAGGTCAATCCTCACATGTATGTGTGAAAAAAGAAAGTTTTCGTCCTATTTCTATTAAACGGCTTTTTCCTGAGTGGCACGAGGCCTATGAGAAGAATAAGAAGCTAGTTTAAAACGATAATTTACATAAGTTGAGGTGAAAAAAGCCTTGGCCTTCGGGATTAAGCGTAAAGATTTAGAAGAATGGAAGTGTCGAATTGATACAGGGGAAATTGCTTTTTTAACACATTATTGGCTGGATGATCGATTTCCAGGCTGTAAAACGGTGACCAAAGTTGGCTGCAAAGATTTAGATCGTTTAGCCAAATGGGGACAACAGTATGGTTTAAAGAGAGAATGGATTGATCTTAGAAAAGATGGCTACTCTCATTTTGATTTACTGGGGGAAAAGCAAAAACAAATTTTAGCAGCAGAAGGAATTCACGAAAAGCTGATAAAATAACAACAGCGGCATTTAGCCGCTGTTGTTATTTTGCATACAGAAATTCTGGTTCACCTAGTTTTTCATTAAAGCGAATAATTAGGTCATGACCATCGAAAAACCAGAGGTCATTTTCTTCGATAAAGAAGGTTACTCCATCTTGCTCTGTTAATACAATCGGGTGAACCGGACGTTCCTGAGAAATACCTAACGAAAAGCCAGCTTGAATACTGCTGTGGCCGCCATACCTTACAAAAAAACGAATATATGCACCTGAAGATAAAGCTAGTTCCTCTTTATACCAATCTACTGCTTCATTAGAAATTTTAATATTCAATATGTCTCCTCCTTCTGTCGAACCCTCAATTTTGTATAGAGCAAAAGTTACATAAGTTGTGAAAAAACAGAATATTATTTCTGCATATTATTAATAAATCATTTTCTAAAAGTGTCTAAAAAGTTCACAAATATAGGGGATATTTATAAAATGCAACATGTTTATTTGTGATATTATAGGACTATAAATAGGTTTTAATGCCTATTTTTTGTTTTCGTCTAATTCTGCTAGTTTTTTTAGAAGAATAGGCATGGGCATATGCATTACTTGTTCTAGTGGAACATTCAACGCTTTTGCTAGTTTGATGGCTGTTTCAGGTGAAATTTGTAATGGTTTCATAGTAGAAGCTCCTTATTTTTCAAGATTTTATAGATGAAGAATACATGTATTACGAAAACAAGTGAAACTTTACCCAGCAGGTTATTGCCCCTTTCCTCATATCATTCCTCGCTTTTTCTCCATCTTGTGCTAGGTATTAACACCTATTTATGTAAGATTTATTGAAAGCTATATCAAGAAAAAATAAAAGTTCGCTTTAATCATTCCAACTAAATCTAAATAGAATCAGTAAAGCTTAAGATAAAAGAAAAAGATTGAAGCAAGCCATTCTTATAACGATTATTACTGAATCTGCGCCAGTAGTTTTGGTAATAAGGATAAGCTAACAGCTTGGCTATAAAACTCCTTGTATTGTAGCATGAATGTGGACAAAAAGCATGCTTGAGAAGTAGGTGAAGCATATGAATTTATACATAATACTTGTTTTTTTAGAGAAAGAAAAGGTCTTTGAATTCATTTTTCGGACATGTAGTGAGTGATGCAGACAGACTAACATATATAGGCGGCAGGTACAGCCGTTTTTTGAATGTTTTATATTTTTTCGCTAGGCATGTAACAGTGATTCTTTCACGGGAGGGAAGTAGATGAAGGTACTATCCAAATTCAAGAAAAGTCGAATGAACAAAGTTTTGACAGTAAATCCGGCAGCAGGGGAGATAAAGGTAAGCAATCCAGAAATAAAAAAACAGATAAAAATGATTGATTTAACAGAGAATGACCTCCGTATCATTTTTGCGTTTGGAGAAGTCATTTATGCCCAAATTGACGGACTTTTGGATGGTTTTTATCAAGCGTTATTGGAAGTTCCAGGGTTAAAGTCAATTATTACGAAGCATAGCACAATAGAGCGCCTGCGTTCTACACTATATACACATATTGTTACATTATTTGAAGGTGTTATCGATGATTCTTTTGTCGAAGCCCGTCTGCAAGTAGCTAAAAGCCACTATCGGATTGGTTTGGCATCGCGTTGGTATTTGTCCGCGTTCCAAAGCTTACAAAATTCAATGTTATCATTAATCTATACATACATACATAATGAAGAAGAGCAACGAGCTGTAATCTTTGCTATTACGAAAATACTAAGCTTTGAACGGCAATTAGTTATTCAGGCTTATGAAATGGAAAATCTGAAAGCACGTGAAATAGAATATGAAAAAGTCAAAAAAGATGTACAACGTCATATTTTAGGGATAAGTGAGGAATTACTCATATTAAGTGAAGAAACACATACTTCAATTAAGACGCTAGGGTTTAATGGTCAGGAGTTAGAGGACATTGTTAGGATTCAAACGGAACAGTCAACTTATTCTAGAATGAGTGCCGAAGAAGGACAGAGGTGCATGCTTCAACTAAAAACCAAATTATATGAACTGGTTGTATTTATGAATCATGTAGATCAAAATATTCACTCGCTGGATTCATCGTTGCAACAAATTACGGAGTTTGTTCAAATTGTCCAATCTATTGCGAATCAAACGAATTTACTATCATTGAATTCAGCCATTGAAGCAGCTCGTGCGGGTGAGCATGGAAAAGGGTTTGCCGTTGTAGCAAATGAGGTAAGAAAATTAGCGGATCAAACGAAAGAATCTATTGCGCAAATAGATGCTATTGTTCAGACGTCAAACGGTTATATGCAAAGTGTGCTTCAATCTGTTGTAGAAGTAAAAGAAGTGATGGAACTAGGAGAAAGAGAATCTACTGTAACGGTTGAATCTTTCGATAAGATTCTTGAATCGGTGGAGAAAGATGTTGTTGGAATGAATAAAATTAAGCAAAATATTCATTCATTTGTTATGGTTATTGATGAAATTAAAAGTGTAACAGAAAAGGTGGCATCTCAGGCGGAAACATTGAATCAGACAGCCGCAGAGTTATAAAAAAAGCCCCATTAAAAGGGCTTTTTTTATTCTATATCAAATAATAATTCATGGTAAGTGCACATATTATTTCGGCATAGCCGTTAATTTTAGGGGAAACGTGCCAATCCCCATTTAGCTACATACTTGCTCATTATAACCATTTAACTTTTGGTTCAGTTTTATTCATAATTCGTTTAATATTGGCTCGATGGCGATAAAAAATAAAAATTGTAAGGACTGCAATGACCACAATTAGTGGCCAATCGTCCAAATGGAAGATAAAGCAATACGTTAAGGAAGCCACAGCTGCAATCATGGATGATAACGAAACATATTTTGATATGTATAAGGCAATGAAAAAGACTATGAGTAAAAATAAAAATAAGAATGGCTCATATCCGAGTACGACACCTGCAGATGTAGCAACCGCTTTACCGCCTTTAAAACTAGCAAATATCGGAAACATATGTCCAACGGCTGCTAACACACCGGCTAATAGCAGGTGAATATCGGCTCCGAGTAATCCAGGAATAAGGGTCGCTGCCGTACCTTTTAAAATATCCATCAATGTAACAGCAATGCCAGGTTTAATTCCAAGTGTTCGAAATGCATTCGTTGCTCCAAGGTTTTTACTACCATGTTCACGAATATCTACTTTATAAAAGGTTTTACCAATAATTAATCCAGATGGAATGGATCCAATTAAGTAGGCAAGTAATAAAGAAAGTATAATAATTAACATCGAATGGCCCTTTCTAATAAAAAATTCTTGTTTTTTTCTTTAATAAATGGCTATGTTAAACAATATTGTTGCTACAATTAAGTTTGGTTTGTTTTAGCCCCACTCCATGAAACAAAGGAAAAGCGTGTTTTCTCCAAGAGGTCCCGCACAAAAGAAGCCAAAAACAACAGCATCATATAACAAAATTTAATAAATGGCAAGTTAAATAAACGAATGGCTACTTTATCCCACTCTTAACGGGCAGTAAGACCCCCACCTCAAGATTCAGAGTGAACAAGGAAGATAGGTGGGGGACAACTGCCCGTAAAGGTCCGATTGGTTCAACTAACCATCAGTGGGGGATGAAGGAACCCCCCCCACTGATGGAAGTTTCACTTTATTGTACCACTTTCTCGTTAAAAAGGACGGCCAAGTGATAAATTTCCTAAGAAAAAAATTGCTCTATATTATGATTAGAACATCATATTTCTAAAACGAAACGGAAAAGCTGATAAACGAAAAAGATCTGAATATATTTCATCTTATATAAAGTATTAGACTATTGTACCGGAGTGAAGTATAGAAAATATCCCCTTGCTAATGGAAATCGAGGAAGATTCTTTGTAAAATGGTTGGTAAGATTTAAAAGTATACTATCTTTTGAAAAGGAATGATAAACATGACAATTATAAATCCAAGCAGAGAAGAAATCGGAAAAATATTAAAAAAAGCAAAACGAATTGCTGTTATTGGTTTGTCTAATAATCCAGATCGAACTTCGTATATGGTGACAGAAGCGATGCAAAACTGTGGCTATGAAATTATTCCGGTTAACCCAACGGTAACAGAGGTACTTGGGGTGAAAGCCGTTGCTTCATTAAAAGATATAGAGGGGCATGTTGATATTGTCAATGTGTTCCGGCGTTCCGAATTTTTACCGGAAATCGCCAAAGAATTTGTTGAAATAGATGCGGATGTTTTCTGGGCTCAATTAGGAGTAGCGAATCAAGAGGCATATGATTATTTAACAGAGAAAGGCTATACCGTTATTATGGATCGTTGTATTAAAGTTGAACATGCCATGACAAAATAATAGATAAAATGAAGCTGCCATCAGTGAGAATTCTCATTGATGGTTAGTTAAATATATTGCTTATTTAAAACGTATTTGCTAAATAAACAAATACCATCTACAATTAATAGTTGGTATGCATCAAAATGAATAGTTAAGGTGCTAAATCAAGGGACGGCAAAAACAGAACACTTGTTCCTTTTTGGAGAATGTATTATACTTAATTTATTCACAGGAGCTTTAACTAGACTAGATTGTTAAAGCTTAGAGTCATTTCATGGTAGTATGATTTGGCCCGGAAATTGGTTTTGTTTAGAAAGGGGAATTTCTGTGGCAAAGAACAGCAAAACAATTGAGTATAACGATGATGCAATTCAAGTACTGGAAGGATTAGAGGCGGTTAGAAAACGTCCTGGTATGTATATCGGCAGTACAGATGTAAGAGGACTTCATCATTTAGTATACGAGATTGTGGATAACTCCGTAGATGAGGCGTTAGCAGGTTTCGGAGATCACATAATAGTCAAAATACATAAAGATAACAGCATCAGTGTGACAGATAAAGGACGCGGTATGCCTACAGGAATGCACAAGCTTGGCAAACCTACCCCAGAAGTTATTTTAACGATTCTCCATGCTGGTGGAAAATTTGGTCAAGGTGGGTATAAAACGAGCGGTGGCCTGCATGGTGTAGGTGCTTCAGTTGTCAATGCTTTGTCAGAATGGCTTGTCGTTACAATCAAGCGAGACGGCTATGTTTATGAGCAGCGTTTCGTAGATGGCGGGAAACCAGAGACGACGTTAGAGAAAATTGGGAAAACGAATCAAACAGGGACAAAAATACATTTCAAACCTGATGCTTCGATTTTTTCAGTTACAACTTTTAACTATCAAACATTAAGTGAACGACTTCGAGAATCTGCTTTTCTATTAAAAGGAATGAAGATTGAGCTTATTGATGAACGACATAGTCAGCAAGAGCTGTTTCATTACGAAAATGGCATCGAAGCGTTTGTAACTTATCTAAATGAAGAAAAAGATTCGCTGCATACGGTTGTTAGTTTTGATGGTAAGCAACATGATATAGAATTAGATTTTGCTTTTCAGTTTAATGATGGGTATTCTGAAAATATTTTAAGCTTTGTAAACAATGTTCGAACAAAAGATGGCGGTACACATGAAATAGGTGTCAAAACTGCGATAACTCGTGCTTTTAATGACTATGCGCGTAAGGCAGGCCTATTAAAAGAAAAAGATAAAAATCTAGAAGGTACAGATATTCGAGAAGGTTTATCAGCGATTATTTCCGTTCGGATTCCCGAGGAGCTGCTGCAATTTGAAGGACAAACGAAGAGTAAGCTTGGTACAAGTGAGGCTCGTTCAGCTGTAGATGCGATTGTGTCTGAACATTTAACGTACTTTTTTGAAGAGGATCCGACTACAAGCACCTTGCTCATTAAAAAAGCGATTAAAGCGTTTCAAGCTCGTGAAGCAGCGCGAAAGGCACGGGAAGATGCCCGAAGCGGAAAGAAACGAAAGAAATCAGATGCGATTTTATCTGGTAAATTAACGCCAGCTCAATCGAAAAACCCAGATAAAAATGAATTATATCTTGTCGAGGGGGATTCAGCTGGAGGTTCAGCGAAGCAAGGTCGGGATCGTCGTTTTCAAGCTGTATTACCGCTTAGAGGAAAAGTGATTAATACCGAAAAGGCGAAACTTGCGGATGTGTTTAAAAATGAAGAAATTAATACGATTATTCATGCGATTGGCGCAGGAGTTGGGCCAGAATTTAATGTGAGCGATACGAATTACGATAAAGTAGTTATCATGACGGATGCCGATACAGATGGAGCACATATTCAAGTGTTGCTATTAACTTTTTTCTACCGGTATATGAAACCGCTTATTGAAGCGGGAAAAGTATTTATTGCCTTGCCGCCCCTTTATAAGGTGAGCAAAGGGAGCGGGAAAAAGGAAATCCTCGAATATGCGTGGAGCGACGAAGAATTGCAAGCCGCTATCCAAAAAGTAGGAAAAGGCTATACGATTCAACGCTACAAAGGTCTCGGTGAAATGAATGCCGACCAACTATGGGATACGACGATGAATCCAGAAACGAGAACGTTAATCCGAGTGAAAATTGATGATGGTGCACGGGCGGAAAGACGTGTGACGACGTTAATGGGTGATAAAGTAGAACCGCGCCGAAAATGGATCGAGTCGAATGTTGCTTTTGGTCTCGAAGAAGAATCGAATATATTGGATAATGAAAATATGTCGATTGCAGAGGAGGCTGAATAAAGATGGCATCAGAAGAAAGATTTCGTGATTTACCGTTAGAAGAAGTGATTGGTGACCGCTTCGGACGGTACAGCAAATATATTATTCAAGATCGAGCGCTTCCAGATGCACGCGACGGTTTAAAGCCAGTACAGCGCCGGATTTTATATGCAATGCATGTAGAAGGAAATGTACATGATAAAGCGTATCGTAAAGCAGCCAAAACAGTCGGAAATGTAATCGGGAATTATCATCCGCACGGTGATAGCTCGGTTTATGAAGCGATGGTAAGAATGAGTCAAGACTGGAAGCTGCGTAATGTGATGGTACAAATGCATGGAAATAACGGAAGTATTGACGGGGA
Organism: Bacillus sp. JJ634; assembly: GCF_036962285.1. NCBI lineage: Bacteria > Bacillati > Bacillota > Bacilli > Caryophanales > Bacillaceae > Bacillus > Bacillus sp. JJ634. The sequence continues at coordinate 2,147 of NZ_JBALMU010000026.1, read as the reverse complement.
TCCGCCAGCTGCGATGCGTTATACGGAAGCAAGATTATCTGCGATAGCTTCTGAGCTGCTCCGTGATATTGAAAAGCGGACCGTTGATTTTGTTCCAAATTTCGATGATACATCAGAAGAGCCTGTCGTTCTACCGGCGATGTTTCCAAATTTGCTTGTAAATGGTTCGACGGGAATCTCCGCTGGATATGCAACGGAAATTCCGCCGCATCAACTAGGTGAGGTCATTGATGCAACGATTATGAGAATTGATCATCCAGAAGCAACGGTTTCTGAATTAATGACGGTGCTGAAAGGACCAGATTTTCCAACCGGTGGTATTATTCAAGGGATTGATGGCATTAAAAAAGCATATGAAACTGGTAAAGGAAAAATCATAATTCGCTGTAAAGCCGAAATCGAAAGCATTCGAGGAGGCAAAGAGCAAATTGTCATAACGGAAATACCTTATGATGTGAATAAAGCCAATCTTGTGAAGAAAATCGATGAATTTCGTTTAGATCGAAAAGTGGAAGGAATTGCGGAAGTTCGTGATGAAACCGACCGTACAGGACTTCGTATCGTAATCGAGTTAAAAAAAGAAGCCGATGCACACGGTGTGCTTAATTATTTATATAAGAACTCTGACTTACAAATTGCTTATAACTTTAATATGGTAGCGATTTATAAAAAAAGACCAACTTTAATGAGTCTGCCTAAGCTGCTTGATGCTTATATTGAGCATCGACGGGAAGTAATTATTAATCGTTCTCGCTATGAATTGCAAAAAGCATATGATCGAGCTCATATTGTCGAAGGACTTATGAAAGCTTTATCTATTTTAGATGAAGTAATCGCAACCATCCGTGCATCTAAAGATAAACGTGATGCAAAAGATAATCTCATTGCGAAATTTGCTTTTACTGAAGCGCAAGCGGAAGCTATTGTTTCTTTGCAACTATACCGATTAACGAATACTGATATTACAGCACTTGAAAAAGAGGCGGACGAGCTTAACGCAAAAATTGCTGAGCTTACAAAAATTCTTGAGAGCGAAAAAGCGCTTATGCAAGTGATGAAAAAAGAACTGAAAGCAATTAAAAAAGATTATAACGATACACGCCTATCGAAAATTGAAGAAGAGATTGAAGAAATTAAAATTAATCTTGAAGTGTTAATAGCTAGTGAAGATGTCGTTGTGACTATTACCAAAGAAGGGTATGTAAAACGAACTTCTCTACGGTCATATGCGGCATCAGGTGGACAAGACTTTGGCATGAAAGATTCAGATCGCTTGCTGCAAAAGCTGGAAATGAATACGACAGACGTTGTTCTGTTGTTTACGAATAAAGGAAATTATTTGTATTGCCCAGTTCATCAACTACCTGATATAAGGTGGAAGGAAACAGGACAGCATGTAGCGAATATTATTCCGATTGATCGTGATGAACATGTAATCAAAGCGATACCAGTTAAAGATTTTGAAGAGCCACGCTTTTTATTACTTGCGACTCGAAACGGTATGGTGAAGAGAACAGAGCTCGCTTCCTTTAAAGCGCAGCGTTACTCTAAACCGTTAGTAGCGATGAATGTAAAAGGAGAAGACGAGCTTGTCGATGTCCATCTAACGGATGGAAGTTTAGATGTATTCTTCATGACTCATCATGGATTAGCGCTATGGTATGATGAAGAAGAAGTGAGCATTGTTGGTCCGCGAGCTGCAGGAGTAAAAGGGATTAACTTGAAAGAAGAGGATTTTGTTGTCGGTATGAAAGTGTTAGGAAAGGATACGGAAGAAGCGATTGCTATCGTCACACAACGTGGATCAGTGAAGCAGATGAAGCTGTCTGAGTTTGAAAAAACATCGCGAGCAAAGCGAGGCGTTGTTGTATTAAGAGAGTTAAAGGCTCATCCGCATCGAGTTATCGGCTTTGAAATGGTGACAAAACTAGATTGCCTTTCGATTCTTTCTGAGAAAGGGAAGCTTGAAACGGTCCAAGTAGCTTCATTAAAATATTCCGATCGTTATACAAATGGTTCATTTATTTTAGACGAAAGTGAAAGTGGACAAGCGAAAGAAATGTGGAAAAACTTAATCGAAGAAGTAGATAAAAGTATACATTAAACGAGAAAAATCCGTTCATTATAAGTGAACGGATTTTTCTCGT
>NZ_JBALMU010000025.1:1532-15816 GCF_036962285.1 Bacillus sp. JJ634 | reverse complement strand
GGTATAATTATACTATAAATAGTGTTAAGTATAGTGAAAGGCAAACTTATTGAAAAATAAGGACGCAAAGCCACAGGTCTACGGCAAATGCTATGACGGCTGGGTTACCGCAAAAAGGATGATAAATAAACAAAATGCCACTATATCAAATGAAAGAAATCTGGACACCGCTTAAGCTTATTGGAATAAAGTTTTTCAGATCAGAGAATCATCATGTTTATATCAAAATATGGAACAATAGACGCAGAATGATTAAATAACTTTTCCAAATGGCTGAATTTAGCCTTTTTTGTAGTTTTAAATTGTATTTCCATTCTGAATATCGATTATTAGGTTATAAAGCGATGAATCGGAATCAGAAGCCTCGAATTAAAAATATATATTTTATATATTTTTGATTTTAGCGAAAAGCAAACTTACTGCAAAGTAAGGACGCAAATTACAAATCTAACAAGCTAAGAGAAGGATGGAATAACAGACATAAAGTGATTAATTAAGACTAGCCGTGTAAAAGAGCCCATCATTTTCTAAATGATAGGCTCTCCTTTTTCGCTTATACTTATCCACAATGTTATACACATAATATCCACATTCTAAAACGTCACTGTGACTCAAATACCTTCTTCACTTCTACCTCCACCTCAAGCGTATGATTCCCGCCATGATAGACGCCTTGCAGCGGGCTGACGTCTGAGTAATCGCGGCCGACGGATAGGCAAATGTGATTGTCGATGGCTTCTACGTTGTTGGTTGGATCTAAGCCAACCCAACCGATGCCTGGGACCATGATTTCTACCCAGGCATGTGAGGCAGCACTGCCAACGAGGGTAGAATTCTCGCCAACATATAAATAGCCGCTCATGTATCGCGCAGGAATGCCGCGCGCTCGCAGAATCCCTAGCATGACATGGGTGTAATCTTGGCAAACTCCTCGTTTTAACTGCAATGATTCAACAGCCTTCGTCTCCACCGTTGTTGCTTCGGTATCATATGTGAACACTTCAAACAAATAGCTCATTAACTGTAGGGCAAATTGAATCGGATTGTCTATATCTCCTACTTCGCGAACGACTTCATCGATTTGGTGCTGTTCCAAATACGTGTAAGCCGTTCGATTTAAAAAAGGTAAATAATGTTCGTGGAATAATTCTGAATGAAAGATCGATTTCATTTCTGGTGAGTAGTCTAGTTGATGAATAAATGGTGTTTTTTGAATGCTGACAACGGATGTTGCTTCTACTTCTAAAATACGATGTTTCTCTGGAATAAAAAAACTTTCTACATAATTTCCCCATATATCTATATGTTCCTTCGCCATAGAGGTCGGCGTTACTTTTTTACGATAAGACAGCAGACGCTGACATGCGTCACTTCTCGGCTTTAAGCGAATTGTATTTGAACTTTGCTGTACATCGTCTTCATAATAAAAGGTATTCTTATGTACAATTTCATATTTCATTGCCCATCCACTCCCTAGATGCAAAAATTATTGATGATTATTAAGAGAGAAGGACCCTTTAGCATTTCTGCTCTTTCATCTGCTCGCATCAGCTTCTATTAAATAATACGTTGTTGAGAAGATTTTGCCAAATTCGATACATTGGCTCAATATATCCTCGATAAACATCTCTAGTTCTTCAAAACTGAGCTGTTGAACACAAACGGCCTCAACTGAAGCGATTAATTCATCTAGCGCAGCATACATTCGCCAAGAATAATGTGCCACCTTCTCACTTTCAATCTTCCAAATTACTTCTTTAACATGTTCGATACAATAATAAATGGAGCGCGGGAACGTCCGGTCAGAAATAAGGAATTGCAGAATAAGCGCCGGATCTTTGAGACGAAATTTCTTTGAATAATCCTGATACCCATTCACTAGCCGAAGAGCGAATTGTCCATCATATTCACTAAAACTCTGACAATCGGAAAACTTCGCCTTTTGGAGCATGACTTTCATAATAAGGGCCGTCTTTTCAGCTCGCTCCAACCACTGCCCAATCTTCATGAAATGATACGGTAAATCTCGGGACATCATTGAATCAATGATTCCTGTCGATGTCATGGACGTTGCTTTAATATGCCGCAAAAAACTATGAATGTCTTGAAAGGAGAACTCTGTATGCGGCCCTTTATTTTGTGAATGTAAATATAGGTCATTCCATACTTCCCATAATTCATTTGGAATCACATCTCGTGTCATGCGTGCATTTTCTCGAACATAAGAGAGTGTATTCGTTAAGGCATTCGAATTCCCATTGGAAAAACCAATATAATCAACGGCCTTGTGCACACGAAGTTCTCCGTAATCCTCTTCATACGCTGATTTCGAGCCGCATATATCGATTACCGTCTGCCAATCTTGATAATTCACACTTTCTCTCCCAGACTCTTCTAGCATTTTCACCAATTGAACTTGAAGAATATGAGCATTATTTTCTGTTCGTTCACCGTTTCTAGCCATCCAATATAACGCATCCGCTACGCGACTAAGCATGCTGCATAACCTCCTTCAACACCCATGTGTCCTTACCGCCGCCACCCTGAGACGAGTTAACGACGAGCGACCCTTTTTTCAAAGCAACTCGTGAAAGTCCCCCAGGTAAGACATGCGTTTCTTCCCCTTTCATGACAAAGACACGCAAATCGACATGGCATGGATAAAAACTGCCTTGTTGATAGACTGGAGCTCTAGATAGCTTAATCGTCGGTTGGGCAATGTACTGCTTCGGATTTTCTAAAATTTTCGAGCGGAATGTTTCAATTTCTTCTTCTGATGCATGCGGCCCAATTAACATATCGTATCCACCTGAAGCACCAACGTTTTTTACAACAAGCTCATGTAAATGCTCAAGCACCCACTCCCGCTGCTTCGGATCGCTCAAAATATATGTTTCGACGTTTTGAATAATCGGTTCTTCTTTTAAATAATAACGAATCATATCAGGAACATATGTATACATCGCTTTATCATCAGCTACGCCATTACCAACGGCATTTAAAATGGCGACATTTCCTTGCTTATAAGCGTCTATTAAACCTGGAACACCGAGCAGAGAGTCCTCACGAAACGCTGTTGGGTCCAAGAAATCATCATCAATTCGACGATAAATAATATCGACCCGTTTTAAGCCTTGAATCGTCTTCATATAGACAACGTTATCTTTTACAATCAAATCCCGCCCTTCCACAAGCGCAATATTCATTTGCTGCGCGAGAAAAACATGATCATAATAAGCGGAATTGTACATACCTGCCGTTAGCAATACAGCCCGAGGTTCGGTATGTTTCTTTATATTAGATGGGATATGTGAAAGCAGGGCAGATTGAAGATGGGTAATTTGATCTTCCAGCGAACAAAGAGAGTGTCTTGAGAAAAACTCTGGATACACTTGCCGCATAACAAATCGATTTTGAAAGACGTAAGAAATGCCCGAAGGATTACGTAAATTATCTTCAAGTACACGATATGTCCCTTGTTCATCTCTTATTAAATCAATCCCTGCTAGGAAAATGTGGTTTTTCAAGGGGAATTGAGTGCCGCTTACCTGCTTATAATAGTATGGATTTTGTTCTACAAGTTCTCTCGGAATAATGCCATCATTGAGTATGTGTTGATCATGGTAGATGTCTTCTAAAAATAAATTAAGCGCCTCGACGCGTTGTTTCATTCCTTTTTCAATCGTCTCCCAAGCATCAGCTGGAATAATAATCGGAACGCAATCAAAAGGCATTGTCCGCTCCGTTCCGCCTTCTTCTCCATAAACGGTAAAGGTAATACCCTGTCTCAGAAAGCTAGATTGTGCGGTTTCGTGCTTTTCTTTAAACTCTTCTTCTGACAACCTTTGCAGTACAGAATGAAATTGCCGATAATGCTCTTTTGGCTCACCATTTTCCTGCAGCATTTCATCATAATAATGACCTGTCTTGTACGGTTCAAACATGAATACTCGCCTCCGATGTTAACTAATTAAATGTTTTAGAACATATCTGTTAATCAATACGACAAACTAGGTACAATTCCTTCTTTTTTGGTTAAAATTAACAAAATTTTCTAAAGTTTTGGGTTTTCCACAGGATATCCACAAACCGAAAAGTCACTGTGACTTTAAAATGACTCCAAACACCGAAAGATGCATCCATTATCGGATGCATCTTCTTTTTTAGGGTAGATATCAACAGAGTTATCCACATGTTATACACAATTTGAAAAGTCACTGTGACACGTTTGATGACACGTTGTTGATTCTACCCTCTATTTGCGGATTTACCGTCTTCAACCCACTCACATACTCGCTGAAGTTCTCCCAGTCGGCTAGGCCGATGTCTGTGACTCTGCCTTGTTCATAGGCTTTTTGGAAAACGGTGAAGCCGTCTCCGCCTTTTGCGGTAAAGGCATTTGTAGCGACAACGTATTCGCTGGATAGCTGCAACTCTGAGTAAGAACCGCCTTGTAGCACTTCTACTTTCTGAACACGGCTGCCCGCAGGTTTACTGCTGTCAAATGTGAACTTCAAACCTGATACATGTAAGAAGCCGCCGCTTTCTTCCGGCACTTGACTAACACTATGTTCTAACGCTTGGATAATCTCTGCTCCTGTCAATTTCACCGTTGCTAACGTATTTCCAAATGGAAGTACCGTTAACACATCGCCTAACGTAATCTCTCCTTGGTCAATCGGAGCGCGGATTCCGCCCCCATTTTGGAACGCAATCACTGTATCTTTATTGAACTCTTTCGCCTTACTCAGCATACCATCCGTAATTAAATTGCCGAGCTCTGTTTCGTTTTTGCGCACACTCGGCTTCGTCTCATCCCCGGAATCGCGAGGATTGTCTAAAGCTCGAACCGCTGTTGCTCCAGTTGGCGTGTTTTTCACTTCTTCTATTTTCGCTGAGTATGTTTTTAACAATGCGGCCGCTTCAGGGTCTTCTTGTTTATCCGCTAGTTTAATCAGTTGACCGGCTTGACCGACAACTTGCCCCTTCTTATCAAATTCAACATCGACCGTTCCTAAATAATCACTATATTGATACGCCTGAACAATAACAGTCGGCGCTTTCGTTTTCCCTTTTTCATCTTTATTCACAACGACAGGTTGATCTAATTGGGTATGGCTATGCCCGCCAACAATGACATCAATGCCATCCACTTCCGTCGCTAATGTGAGGTCATTATCATATGCTGGATTGTCATCATACCCAATATGGGTTACAGCGACAATTTTATTCACGCCCCGTTTTTCAAAGGCTGCAACGGCTTTTTCCGCTTCTTCTTTATAATTTTCAAACTCAACATTTCCAGGACTAGAAATAGCCTTCGTTTCCTCTGTCGTTAAGCCGAAGATTCCAACCTTTTCACCGTTTACTTCTTTAATGATTCCATTATAAATCTGACCATCCCTCGGCTTGGACGTAATGGAATCCTTAAACAACCCTTTCAGCTTGGCGTCTTTGCTAAAATTCACATTCGAGCTGACAAATGAAAACTCAGCTCCCTTCACAAACTGGGCTAATGCTCCATGCCCCTCAGCCGTCACGCCTAAATCGAATTCATGATTGCCGAATGTCATCACATCATATTTCATCAGGTTCATAAATCGCAGATCAGCTTGTCCTTTAAATTCATTAAAATATAACGTACCCGTTAGCACATCACCTGCATCAACTAACAGAGCACCTGGTTTATTCGCACGTACTTCCTTCACTGCCGTTACTCGTTTCACGACATTGTCAAGATGAGCATGGGTATCGTTCGTATGCATTAAAGATAAGGTGAACTTCTCTTTTGCATCATACTTCGCTTTTACAGCTTGTACATATTGGTGAATCGCTTGACCAAGTGCGGAGGTTTTATCGACTTTTTCAAGTTGGGCAGCAACGGCTGTTATCCGTTTTTCTGCCGTCTGCAATTTTCCTTTTTCAATTAAATCCTCTGCTTGTGCGTAGTAATAATATACTTTTATATCGCCTGCTAACGCTTGTTTCGTCACTTTTGTGAATTGATTGGAGAGAAGTACTTCAATTTTAGCGCCGTATACTGTATTTTTAATCGCCTTATCGGCTTTTTTTATAGCTTCCTGCAGTGCCTCATATCGTTTGATTACTTGATTCGGTTTTTGATTCACCGCTGCTTGCTCGAGTGCTTTTACTGATTTATCATTCGCGGCTTTTGCTTTTTCGGCTGATTTGTAGCCTTTGACATATCCTTCTGCACGCGTGATGTACTTGTTGTATGCTTTAATTTCTTTATATCGAGCTTCTTTTTGTTTTTTGGATAAAGCGGATTTTTTAATAGCCGCTTGGATGTCTTTTTTTGCTTTTTTCGCGGCTTTAATTTCTTTTTCAACCGTTGCTACAGAAGCTAATGTCGTCGTCTTGAAATAGGTGTTATAAGGTTTCTTCATAGTAGATTTCGCCGATTGAATCTTGCTTCTGAGGCTATCTGCCGCTTCTGACTGCACCGGAGCAACCGTCGTAATCACACTTCCAGCGATTGCCGCAGCCATTGCCACTTTAAACATCTTCTTATTCGCCATACTAGTACATCCCCCTTATAAATAGAATTTCCCTATTTCTTATGATACGATGAAATGGGCAAATAAAAGCCTTTCAATACAAGATTTTACATTAATTTACATAAAAATCATATCCACAAGTGGCCGAGGTGTTTCCAATGGAAAATAAAGACCAATTGCGAGAAGAATTGAAAACGATTGAAAAATGGGAGAAGGATCAAAAAGNNGCCTAAGTTTCTTCATAATAAAATAAACGATTTACTAGATGAAATTGCGAATTATATCGACACTGGCGGTCAATATTTAGTGAACAATGATGCTACGCTAGATAAAGCATCTAAACTATTATCCTCCGATGGAAAACTTACATTAGAGGATGTTCAAACATTCCCCCTTGAGAATATGGATAAAGTCGCAAATGCTTTTATCGCGACAAGAGCAAAAAATGCCCAAATTCAAGGAGCGACTACCGGGATTGGCGGGATATTTACGTTAGCTATCGATATTCCACTTATTCTAGGATTAACATTGAAAACGATTCAGGAAGTAGCTGTCGCTTATGGGTATGACCCAACAGATAAAGAAGAACGAATCTTTATGGTCAAATGCATGCAATTTACTTCATCCGATGTCGTAGGAAAAAAAGCGATATTAGAAGAATTGACAGCTCCAAAAAGAGAGCAAGGCTTCTCCCAACTACAAGGATGGCGAGAAGTATTTATGACGTACCGGGATAATTTTGGCTGGAAGAAGCTTTTTCAAATGATTCCGATTGCCGGGATGATTTTCGGAGCGTATATGAACAAAACAGCAATTCAAGATGTTGGCGAAGCCGCGAATATGCTGTATAAAAAAAGACGAGTGTTGGAGCGACTAGAACGATTAGACAATCTAGATCTACTAATCACGGATAAAAAGGAGAGTACAACATGATTAACGTTTTATTTGTCTGCCTTGGGAACATTTGCCGTTCACCGATGGCTGAAGCAATCTTTCGTGACTTACTTGAAAAAGAACAGTTAAGCGACAAAATAACGGTCGATTCAGCGGCCACAAGTTCATGGCATATTGGAAGTCCCCCGCATAAAGGCACGGTGACGATTTTAAAAAAATATAACATCTCATCAGCAGGTCTTGTCGGACGTCAGCTGCAAAAAGAAGACTTTGAGAAATTTGAGTATATTGTAGGGATGGATGAAAGTAATGTTGCGAATATTTACGAAATGACAGGCCAACCTAATCATCCAAAAATTATCCGTCTGCTCGACTTAACGGATCATAAAAAAGATGTACCGGACCCTTACTATACAGGGGATTTCCAGGAAACCTTTGACCTTGTTACAGACGGCTGCCAAGCTTTACTTGAGAAGATTCGGATTGAGCATAACATAACGAAATAATAAGAAAAGGAAATCCCGCGAACATGAGTGGGATTTCCTTTTTTATTTTTCTGTACCCACTTTTGGGATTGATTCATACAATTAATTTAGGCGAAATAAACGTGTAGAAAAGAAGGTGTAACAGCATTGAACAATGAACTAGAACAAGAAAAACGACTTATTCGTGCTATTCAGCGTGATATTAGCGTCGCCACAGCTGCCTTATTACTAACAGGCCAAATTACACTAAGAGGAGTGTTTGTTACACCGGGGTCTTTTCGTTTATCTTTAGCCGGCCCGCTCACAGGTACAGAAAGATTAGAAGGGAAAAACGGAAATAAGGTGGCAACCGCCTTTCTTGATATCCTTGATATTTCGATCGCTATTTTGCTATTAAAAGGTTCTATTGTAGTAGAGGGTACCTTTATAGGAGCAAGAGAATTTACACTTGTTGTCAGTGGCCCTATATTTGGAATGCCCATCCCTGAGCCATCTCTTCCAGACTTAAAAGACGATTATACTTTATATAAAAAAGTCATCACTAATCAGTTTCATTTTAATCCATAATTCAAAAAAGGAATGGTGAATATGTCTCTAACAGATATTCCAACCATCAGTCCATCAACAGTCGGAATCTTCCTTATCGCACTCCCCATCATTCTATTTATCTTTTTCTTTACTCAACCTAAACAGAGTGATTCGGAACAAATTAGATGAGTACTCCCCCACTTACTCGCTCTACCAAGCTTCCTTGAAGTGGGGGTTTCTTGTGTGTCGAACCTACTTACTGAACGCTTAACACAAGGGGAGTTGACACATTAACGGATTGGCTACCGTTCAACCCCTCTATTCCATTTGCAAACGCATTTGGAACTACTTTTCGAATTATGTTATAAGCCCCATTTACATCAGCATTCATCAGGATTCCTTTTGCACTCTTATATAGCCCACGTTTGATTCGTTTTCCACCGAATGAGTAGGTCTTTTCTTTCTCATAAGTGGGCAGAAAATCAAGGTCTAAAAAACTAGCCTTAGATGTATAGGATTCTTCCGTAATAACTACTTGAATCCCATGCTCTATCGCTTTATATTCAATCATTTGAATCAATAAACGATGTGGAATGAAACAAAACTGTTGATTATTTCGTTTTCCTATATTCGATTCTTGTTTCCACTGTTTGTTCTGTCCAATCACAATTATGTCTACCTGTTCTTGTAAGGCAAGATTCACAATATGACGACTCGCTTTGTGGAATAAATCTTTGATTTGCTTGTGACGGTTCAAATGCAATCGTTCTAATTTTTTTGACGTATGTTGCCCTTGATTGGATGACTTTCCGTGACAAAGGATACTCGTATAATAGGCTTTTTGCTTGTTGTAATACTGATTAATGGATTTGACACGTTTTCCTTTAATTAGAACTGGCTTCATTCCTGTATTAGCCACTACAGTCGCTAAATTATCAATTCCTAGATCAATTCCCATGAAATGAGTTGGCTCTTTTTCTGTTGGTTTAGGCAAAGAACACTCCCATACAACCTCTACTACAAACTGACCGTACTTAGGAAGAACACGAACTTGTTTAAGTTTCCCTTTTATTCTAGCCATTTTGCCAATATTGAGTTGTTTTTTTGTTTTAGGAAATTTTAAATAACGGTCATTCTTTATCACACAATCTTGATTGGTGAAAAACACTTCTTTCACTTTAGATGAACTGTAATTAGGAATACCTGGTTTCCCTTTATATTTATGAGGATTTTTTTGATAATCGGATAAAGAAACAAAAAACGATTTCCAGTTTTGAAACATAGTCTTCATGACTTGTTGACTACTTTGAATCGGTAATGAAAGATAATCGGATTGTTTACTAACCTTAAATAAACAATCTAAAAATGAATAGTTGATATACGGATGTTCGTTTGTCGGTTTCGTAAACAAATTCGCTTTCACTTCTTTTCGTTCGTCCACTGGTTTCATTTGTTCTTTCGCTACTCGCTTTTGGTAAGCTTGAAGTTGAATATCATTCATTCGATCTACATGTGTATGAATAACCTGTAACACTTCTTCTTGTAAAGGATGAGGATGTTTATTACTGGTAAGAGCGGTATATACTTGCCGATAGTAAAAATTACTCGTATTATATAGGTTTTTTGCATGTTCACACATCATTTGAAAATACGAAAATAAACGATGTCCTTTTTTAATCCATATTTGATACGTTTTATATGGCGTTTGTTCCATTGTTATCCCCTCCTTCCTATATACTTAGTATATGTTTATAAATGATCTATTTCTAGTATATACCATCACGAACGGTCTACTGTTTGGGAAATAAACCTATATTAACCATATTTCCAGTTGACCTAATTAAACAAATCGAAGCCCATCAACAAAAGAATCTCATTTCTTCCTTTGTGGGAGCTGTATACGAATTAATTCAAAAAGGATTAACATTTGCTTCGTAAAAGTTCCTATCCACCTTTTGCTTCGCAAACTGAAATTCACCGCCCTCCCTACTCACTGGGCTACCGCCCTTCACGCTCCTTGAGGAAGGGGTACTCTTTCAGTGAAAATGATAGATTTACAAGCAAAAGAAATTCAAAAAGGGTAGCTTGAGGAATTCCGATTTCCTCACGCTGCCCCGACAAGGAGGTCTAACCAAGCTTATTTACCGGGCACTTCAATCATAATCGCGTCCCCTTGACCGCCGCCAGAACAAATCGCTGCGATTCCGATACCGCCGCCTCGGCGTTTCAATTCATAAGCAAGAGTTAGAATAACACGTGCGCCACTGGCACCAATTGGATGGCCAAGAGCGACTGCACCGCCGTTAACATTTACTTTTTCCGGATCAAGTCCAGCTATTTGGTTGCTTACAAGTGCAACAGCAGCAAAAGCTTCATTAATTTCAAATAAGTCAATATCTGCAACTGTTTTTCCTGTTTTATTTAAAAGCTTATTTATAACAAGACCCGGTGTTTGCGGGAAGTTTCCGGCCTCTACTGCAACCTCTGCATGAGCTATTACTGTAGCAAGAACATCTTTGTTTTCTTTTCTAGCACGTTCATCACTCATGAGTACAAGCGCAGCAGCACCGTCGTTAATACCAGGTGCGTTACCTGCTGTAATCGTGCCCTCTTTACTAAATGCCGGACGCAATTTTGCTAGTACATCTTTCGTAGTTTCCTTGCGAGGAGCTTCATCTTTTTCTACAATAATCGGATTGCCCTTCTTCTGAGGCACTTCCACTGCTACGATTTCTTCTGCAAGCTTCCCAGCCTCTATTGCTTCAAGTGCCAGTCTGTGACTTCGGACAGCCCACTCATCCTGTAAATCACGTGATAACCCGAATTCTGTTGCTGTGCTGTCCCCGTAATTCCCCATGTGCACACCGGTGAAACTGCACGATAAACCATCATGAATCATCAAATCCACCATTGGCGTATCACCCATGCGGATTCCCCAGCGGGATTTAGGCACTGCATAAGGAGTGTTCGACATCGACTCCATGCCACCGGCGAGAATGACTTCTTCATCACCTGAACGAATAATCTGATCAGCAAGTGTCACACTGCGAAGACCTGAGGCACATACTTTATTAATGGTTTCCGTTTTAACATCCCATGGAATACCAGCTGCACGTGCAGCTTGGCGGGAAGGAATTTGCCCCTGCCCAGCCTGCAGGACATTACCGAAAATAACCTCACCGATTTCTTCCGGTTTCACGTCCGCACGATTAAGTGCTTCTTTCATTGCAATTCCGCCAAGCTCTGATGCACTTAATGATGAAAGTGCACCGCCAAATTTTCCAAAAGGTGTTCGTGCCCCATCTACAATTACCGTTCTTGACATAGAATCATCCCCTTTTTTTAGTTTACTGCTACAAGCTCAGGAGCTACAGAAAATTGTGCTTCTGTGTTTGCTCTTACTTCTTCAACAGAAACATTCCCTTGCGTTTCGACTAGAACCATCCCTTCAGGAGTAAAATCAAAAACAGCCAAATCAGTAATTAATCGGTTCACCACTTGCTGACCAGTCAATGGAAGTGTACATGCCTTTTTCACTTTGGATTCTCCATGTTTATTCACATGCTCCATAATTACTACCACACGTTTTGCTCCGTTGACAAGGTCCATCGCGCCGCCCATACCTTTTACCATTTTCCCGGGAATCATCCAGTTCGCCAAATCTCCTTGTTCTGACACTTCCATTCCCCCAAGAATAGCAAGGTCAATATGGCCGCCGCGAATCATAGCAAACGACTCTGCGCTGTCAAAAAATGAAGAACCTGGAACGACAGTCACGGTTTCTTTTCCAGCATTGATTAAATCCGCATCTTCCTCACCTGCTACTGGATATGGCCCAATACCGAGCAGACCATTTTCCGATTGAAGCAACACATCGCAATCATCTGGAATTTCATTTGCAATAAGTGTCGGCAGGCCAATACCTAAGTTAACATTCATGCCATCTTTAATTTCCTGAACTGCTCTTTTTACAATATCAAAGCGTTTATCGCTCATATTCAGACACTCCATTCATTTAAAAAATTTTAAGCTTTTGCAACCGTCCGTCGTTCAATGCGTTTTTCATAATTCGACCCAAGCAATAAACGTTGTACATAAACGCCTGGTGTATGGATTTCATCTGGATCTAATTCACCAGGTTCCACAATTTCCTCTACTTCTGCAATCGTTATTTTTCCGGCCATCGCTGCAAGTGGATTAAAGTTGCGAGCAGTCTTTCGGTACACGAGGTTACCAAATTTATCTGCTTTCCATGCTTTTACAAGTGCGAAGTCCCCTACAATTCCTCGTTCTAAAAGATATTTCTTCCCGTCAAAAATCTTCGTTTCTTTTCCTTCTTCAATTGGTGTACCGACTCCTGTTGCTGTATAAAAACCAGGGATGCCTGCACCGCCGGCTCGCATTCGCTCTGCAAGTGTACCTTGAGGAGTCAATTCGACTTCCAATTCTCCGCTTAAATACTGCTGTTCAAAAATTTTATTTTCTCCAACATAAGAAGCGACCATTTTCTTGATTTGCTTATTCGCAAGCAACAGCCCAAGTCCCCAATCATCGACCCCGCAATTATTACTAACAACCGTCAAATCCTTTGTTCCTTGCTCTTTAAGAGCCTGAATGGAATACTCCGGAATACCTGAAAGACCAAAACCGCCTACAATAATCGTTGAACCATCCTTAATATCTGAAACCGCTTCCAAGAAGGAATTCATTACTTTGCTGTTTTTCATCTGGCTCCCCCTCCAACACCTTGAATATTTGGAATAATTTATTTACAGTTTACATTTCTATTCTCTATAAGTAAAATACATAAAAGGAATATAGATTATGAAAATAAGGAATAAATAGGAGAACATGATGGAATTACGAGATATAAACTCATTTATCGAAGTCGCTAATCATAAAAGTTTTACAAAAGCTGCTGCCCATTCCTACTTAACGCAACCTTCTTTAAGTAAAGCTATAAAGAAATTAGAGGAGGAACTTCATGTTGAGCTGTTTGATCGCTCAACGAGACATTTACGATTGACAGATGCAGGACAGATTGTATACCAGCAGGGGCAAAAAGCGCTAGCAGCATTGTCCGAATTGGATGTACTTTTAGAGGAGCTCATGGATGTTACGGCAGGTACAATTAAAATCGGGATTCCTCCTCTGATTGGCACGCTTTTTTTCCCTGATATTGCTCGTCGCTTCAATCAAAAATACCCAAAAGTATCCCTTGAGCTGACTGAACTCGGCGCCAAATTGCTTGGCCAGCTTGTCGAAGATGGACAGGTGGATCTCGGTATCATTGTCATGCCAGCCAATGAGAAAAAATTCAATATTCACCCGTTTATTCAAGATGAATTCGTTTTATATATTCACGAAGATCATCCACTCGCCCATAAACAGTCTATTTCTTTGAGCGAACTAAGAGATGAAAAATTCATCTTATTTTCGAAAGACTTTACTTTACATGACCACGTTATCCAAGCATGTGAAAACCATGGATTCACCCCAACGATCTCTTATCAAAGCTCACAGTGGGATTTAATCGTCGGACTCGTCTCATCCAGGCTTGGTATCGCGTTATTGCCGAGATTAATTTATGACAAACAAACTAACAGCAATGTCAAAATCATACCGATTGAAGAAAACTCCACTCTCCTTTGGAGGCTCGGGATTATTACTAAAAAAGGCGCCTATCATTCTTTTGCATTAAAAGAGTTATTGAAGATGCTAGGTGAAGAAGAGTGATTTTTAGGGATAATGATATGTTGGGGGAAGGACTGTCTGAAAGTGAGGGATATTTCGTTGGCTCGATTTCTTGGTTTTGGCCTTCATGAACCTGATGAAGGACATTTTCCTGGTTTGATTTCT
>NZ_JBALMU010000025.1:0-1405 GCF_036962285.1 Bacillus sp. JJ634 | reverse complement strand
TTTCGCTGGTTGAATTTCTTGATTTTGGCCTTCATAACCCGGGTGAAGGACATTTTCCTGGCTCGGTTTCTTGATTTTGGCCTTCATAATCTCGATGAAGGACATTTTCCTGGTTGAATTTCTCGGTTTTGCCCTTCAACACACTTTGAGGACGGCAAACTAAATAAAAAGGCTGCCTCGAAGGACAGCCTTTTTATTTATTAATTAAGATTCTTCACCATCATCGCCGCCGAAGAAATCAAAGGCTTCTTCAAATTCCTCTGCTTCTTCTTCAAACATTTCCTCAACAAACTCATCCATCACTTCGGCAACTAACATACCTCCTAACACGCCAACAGCTAATCCGCCAATCATGCCGGGTAAAGCGGAAGACATACCGTGATGATGATTAGCCTCATAAGAAAAAGACTGTGCGTAAACATATGGCTGTTCAACTGCTTCAGCGATATATTGACCTAATACTTTCTCAAGCTCTGCTTCATTTTCAAGAATAGTCCAATCTAAGCGAAATTCTCGTTTTGCTTCCACTTCTTTGTAGCCGTTTTTGCAATCTACTTCCATCCAAACAGAAATCCCTGATTGTTCAGCAGCAAAGCGCATTTCCACTTCACTTACTTGTCCTAAGAATGCCTGAGTAGGGAAAAAAGTAAATTCCTGACCATATTGATCAATTTTACCTGAATCCGCCTTCTCTCGAAAACCTAATCGGCCCATTGCATTAAAAATTGCTTGAAGTGCTCCTTGTGGTTGAACAATGAGGTGATCGACATCTTTACGGTCGACCCCTCCCTCGATATCTAGGTGTGTATCAAAATGATAGGAAACCGTTCCTCGTGAAACCGGGATATTCGTAGGCAGTGCATAATGAAAAGGGATTACCTTTTGTTCTTTAGGCTGAATACGGTCGCGGCTCATAAGCGGTATATACGCAATTTCCTTAGAAACGTTGCCTTGCTTCAGTGAGACATTCATCATGAGACGAACAGCCAATTGATTGATTTTCTGCTCTACCTCACCACCTTGAATAACAACTTCTCCTTGAATACTTTCCCCTGCTTGATATTGCCGATGATTAAACTGTAAATCTACAGTCGCAGCTCCTTTTCCTAAGCTGGCTAAAATCTTTTTGAACATAGTTTTTCTTCCTTTCAACGCTTTAATATGTAAGTAAAATAGCTTCCTAAAATTATTGAGATACTTTATAAATATACGATAAATATTGAAAATAGTTTCAAATTAAATGATATTTCATAGTTTAACAAGACAAAAAAACTAGCCCTATTTGGGCTAGTTTTTTTCTTTGCAAGCTGCTGTTGAATAATAAGAAATACTATATGAGTGGGCCTAAGTGGACTCGAACCACCGACCTCACGCTTATCAGGCGTGCGCTCTAACCAGCTGAGCT
>NZ_JBALMU010000024.1:181716-206102 GCF_036962285.1 Bacillus sp. JJ634 | reverse complement strand
TTGCTTCTTTAATTTTTTTCACAAGCTCTAAATAGTGCTCACGCGTATATTTACGAGCCATAATTTTTAATACTTCATCGCTGCCTGATTGAACAGGTAAATGAATATGATCCACCAAGTTTCCGCCTTTTGCAAGCACTTCAATTAAATGATCATCAAAATCACGCGGATGACTCGTTGTAAAGCGAATACGCGGAATATCAATCTTGCGAATTTCATCCATTAAATCACCGAAGCGATAATCGATATCTGTAAAGTCCTTTCCGTACGCATTGACATTTTGACCAAGCAGTGTAATTTCTTGATATCCTTGCGCTGCTAAATGACGAACTTCTTGAATAATGTCCTCAGGGCGACGACTGCGCTCTTTACCGCGAGTATATGGCACGATGCAATACGTACAGAACTTATCACAACCATACATAATATTAACCCATGCCTTAATTTTCCCTTTACGCACTTTTGGAAGATTTTCAATGACGTCTCCTTCTTTAGACCACACTTCAATAACCATTTCTTTTGAAAGATATGCTTCATTCAAAATTTCTGGAAGACGGTGAATATTATGTGTTCCAAAAATCATATCTACAAAATGATGTTTTTCTAAAATTCTCTTTACAACAGATTCTTCTTGAGACATACAGCCACAAACACCGAGCAATAAGTCTGGTTTTTCAAGCTTTAATGCCTTCAAATGTCCAAGTTCACCAAACACCTTATTTTCAGCATTTTCACGAATAGCACATGTGTTTAGTAAAATGACATTCGCGTCTTCTACAGAATTCGTCGCCTCATAGCCTAAAGCCATAAAAATTCCAGCCATGACTTCTGTATCATGCTCATTCATTTGACAGCCATATGTTCGAATATAAAATTTCTTTCCTTCTCCCATCCCACGGAATTGTTCTGAGATCTTAAAGTCATCATGATACTTCACTTCTTCTTTTCCGCGTTTTTTAGCATCTTTCAAGGAAGGTGGAATGTAAACGGCTTGAAAGTACTTGCTGTAGTCCTTTTCGGATTTTTTGTCCGCTGGTGTTTCAGCCTGTACTTGTTGTGATTCTAATCGTTGTTTCTCGTTCATAGTAATCCCCTTTCATTAAAGTTAGACTCCTCTGACTAACTATATTTCCCTATTTTTAGTTTCATATATTTTCTTGATTTTATCAAGGTTTTTGAACGTATGATGTGTAAGACATACACATTACCTTAGTATAAAGCTTTTATCTATCAGAAACAATAGCTCACACATTGTATAGACGTGCATAAGAAAAAACTTCAGAAACGAACCGGAAATAAATTTTTTAGGCTATTGATATAATTTTCGATAAAAAAGGGCCCGCTCCCCATACACGCTGTCCACGCCTGCATATGATAAGGTGTACAACAAAATAAAAACTTTTTAGGGAGTGGCTAATATGTGTTTTAATAACTTTGGCTTTTGCGGTTGTAACAGACGTCGTCACCATGATGAATCATCATCTAGAGACAGAGATAGAAATAGAAATAGAAATAGACGTCGTCACCATGACGAATCATCATCCAGAGACAGAGATAATGTATTCGGCATAAGAATTTTCGTCGATCAAGATGATTTTTGTCGTGCTGTACGCCGTTGTAACCGCCGTGATCGTGATCGTAATCGTCATCATAACAGAAGACGTAATTGTTGGTAATAGACTATTTACACCCTCACAACTATGGTTGCCAAACGCTATACTAATCTTCAACCATAAATAGTTACCAACAACAAAGGTTCACTCAAAAAATATGAGTGAACCTTTTTGTTAATATACGAATAAACTTCTTTTCGACTAATCAAGCGCAAGCAGCTCGGCACCTTAAGTAGAGGTCTGCCTGCCGAAAAAGACAAGGAACACCTAATCCGAAGAAGTTCCAACACTTTTCTTTTTTACATAAATTCTGCTACTAATTTATCAAAATGTGCTTGATCTAATGTTAGATCTGCCTTCGTTAATGGTTCTTCTGCATAGCCAGGAACAAGCTCTTGGTATGAAGGGCGTGATGTATCTTGGTAAATAATTCCTGTCACTAAACTATCGTGCTGCATTAACGTTTGCATCGCTAATTCTTTATTAGAAGAATCATAGCCTTCAATTGTATTTAGTTTTGTTAAATGCTCTTTAAACCAATCATACGTATTGATTTTATTATATGTGACACATGGACTAAATACGTTAATAAATGAAAATCCTTTATGATTCAGACCTGCTTCAATAATCGCTGTTAAATCTTTTAAATCCGTTGAAAAGCTTTGAGCAACAAATGTAGCACCAGCAGATAGCGCTAGTTCCATTGGTGATACAGCTTGTTCAATTGAACCTTCAGGCGTTGATTTTGTTTTAAATCCAGTAGCTGAACGCGGAGAAGTTTGTCCCTTCGTTAAACCATAGATTTGGTTATCCATAACAATGTACGTAATATCAATATTACGACGGATTGCATGAATGGTATGGCCCATCCCGATTGCAAAGCCATCTCCATCTCCGCCTGAAGCAATTACGGTTAAATCACGGTTTGCCATTTTAACTCCTTGAGCAATTGGCAGTGAACGTCCATGAATTCCATGAAATCCATACGATTTAATATAGCCGGAAATTCGACCAGAACAACCAATTCCTGAAATAACGGCCAAATTATCTGGTTCGAGACCAACATTTGCTGCAGCACGTTGAATCGCTGCTTGAACAGAAAAATCACCGCAGCCTGGACACCAATTCGGTTTTACATTATTTCGAAAGTCTTTAAATGTTGCCATATTAGAACAACTCCTTGCACTGTGTATGAATTTCATGCGGCAGGAATGGATTACCATCATATTTCAAGATACTTGAAATTTTATTTACATGGCCAACATTCATTTTTAAAATATTTGCCAATTGTCCTGTCGCATTATTTTCAATCACGACTACTTTTTTCGCTGTTTGTACTAAAGGAAGCACTTCATCTGTTGGGAATGGATGAATCAGACGAATTTGAGCATGATTCACTTTTATTCCATCCGCTTCTAACCGTTCAATCGCCTCTTCAATAGCTCCACGTGTTGAATTAAAACCAACAATTAACAAATCGCTTTCAGCATGCGGTACATTTTTATAGACTGGTGTATGAAAACGGATATTTTGGATTTTACGCATACGTTTATCCATTTGGGCTTTTCGGTTTAATGGAGATTCAGACGGTTTACCTGTCTCATCATGTTCAACACCGGTTACATGATGAACTCCATTTTTCATTCCCGGAATAACACGAGGAGAAACGCCATCCGCTGTTACTTCATAACGCTTGAAGTATGCATGACCTTCCGTATCAGGAATATCATAATCTACTAATTTACCACGACGGATCTCCACCTTGCTATAATCAAGCGGTTGTACCGTTTGTTTCCCTAAAGAAAGCTGTAAATCTGATAAAACAATAACCGGGCATTGGTATTCCTCTGCTAGATTGAAAGCTTCTGCCGTATCGTAGAATGCTTCTTCTACTGTACTTGGCGCCATTACAATCTTTGGAATTTCACCATGTGTCCCGTAAATCATCGCCATTAAATCCGATTGTTCTTGTTTCGTTGGCAAGCCTGTAGACGGACCGCCACGTTGTGTATCGACAATAACAATCGGTGTTTCTGTAATACCAGCTAGGCCAATTGCTTCCATTTTCAAAGAAAGACCCGGACCAGCTGATGCTGTAATCGTACGCACACCACCGTAGTTTGCCCCAATCGCCATTGTAGCCGCGGCAATTTCATCTTCGGTTTGAATAACAGTACCACCTAATGCAGGTAATTTTTTAATTAAATACTCCATAATTTCAGAAGCTGGAGTAATTGGATACGCAGCCATAAAACGGCATCCACCTGCAATCGCTCCAAGTGCAATCGCATCGTTGCCAATCATAAATAAACGCTTTTGGCCATCCACCTCTTCAAGCTTCATAGAACCAAGTTGTTCACCAAGCTCGTCTTTCATATATTCATATCCAGCAGCAATCGCGCCCATATTCTTTTTCACGATTTCTTCGCCTTTACGACCGAAAATCTCTTCTACAACTTCACTAAATACAGAAATCTCCATACCGAGAATGGCACATGTTGCACCAATAGCCACCATATTTTTCATTAATGATGTGCCCAAGTCTGTCGCTATCTCTGTAAATGGAACAACGTATAGAGATGCTTCCGTGTCATCTGGCTTCACTGGTTTAAATTTTGCATCGGCGATAATAATACTACCGTCATGCATTTCATGGTAATTGACATCAATCGTTTCTTGGTCAAACGCAACTAGGATATCTAAATCATCCGAGATAGCGCGTGTCTCTTTTGTACTTACACGAATTTTATTATTCGTATGTCCTCCCTTAATCCGGGATGAGAAATGACGGTAACCATACAAGTAATAACCTAAACGGTTAAGAGCAATACAGAAAATTTCGCCTGTACTTTCAATACCCTCACCTTGCTGCCCGCCAACTTTCCATGAAAGTTGATTGATCATGACTTACACTCCTTTGAATACGTTCAAATAATTACAACTTAACGAAATTTGACTGTAACCCTCAACATTTATCTAATACATTGGGAATCATTTATTATTATAACAGGAAACATGTATTAAACGTTTTAATTCTAGCGTTTTTATCTACTAAATTGCAAATTTTTTGCTTCCATTTTTTTATATCTTCTGAAAATTAAAATAATAATTCGTTGTATAAGTCTTGTTTAGCCATTCCGCCGCCATAAATGCTAATTAATGTGGATAATGATTCACAAAATTGGTAAATAATAGACCTTTGACAAAATCAGCTGAATACCGTTTCACTAACTCGTTACATAAATCATTATATTGTCGATAGGTTGATAATCCTATGACGGTTTCATCGATTCCATCGAAATCAGAACCTAGCCCAATTTGACGCTCTCCCCCTAAGCTCGCAATATAATCAATATGCCGTAAAACATCAGCAATCGTCGCAGAGATCTGACTCGTTAAAAATTGTGGTACAAACGTCACCCCAATGACCGCTTGTTTCTGTAATAAAGCCCGAATTTGATCGTCCTTTAAATTACGCGGATGTGCACATAAATGATATACATTTGAATGAGACGCAATGGGATATGCAGCTCGTTGAATCGTATCCCAAAAAGCTGCTTCTGATAAGTGAGATACATCACACCAAACAGATTGTTCATTCAATAAAGCAATAACCTCTTCCCCAAAGCTGGATAAACCTGCCCCTCTCTTCTCTAACACTCCATCCGCCACGAAATTAGCATAATTCCATGTTAAACCAACTGAAGTAACACCTAAACGGAGCAATGTCTTTAACTTTAATATATCTTGCCCAATGCAATCGCATCCTTCTAACGTAAGCAGCGCACCAATTTCCCCTTCCTTTAAGGCATTAATATCTGCTTTTGAACGCACGAGCTTCATTTCAGGTTCCGCTAAAATTTTTTCATAAAAAATATCAACCATACTAAGAGCAGCAGTAAATCTTCCGTTCGGAGGCACGCTTTCGGGAATATAGATTGCAAAACATTGTACCTTTCCATTCGCTTCGATTAATGCTCGCTTCGTTACATGCAATATATGACTATCGTTAAAAGAAATCTCTGGATTAATAAACATTTTCATTAACACATCACAATGAGCATCAAAAATGGGCAAGCGAACCTCTCCTTTATTTAAACTTATTCATATGATAAGGAATTACGTGCTTATCTAGCATAACGGATTCAACAAAAAGAACCTGCTTGCCAGTTGACAAACAGGACATTTGCGTATAAAGCTATCTCGGTTCAATAATTAACTTAATGGCCGTTCTTTCCTCACCATCAATTTGAATATCTGTAAAAGCAGGAATACAAATTAAATCGACTCCACTAGGGGCAACAAACCCTCTCGCAATTGCTACTGCCTTGACGGCTTGGTTTAACGCACCTGCTCCAATTGCTTGAATTTCGGCAGCCCCTCGTTCTCGCAGAACTCCAGCTAGTGCGCCAGCTACAGAATTAGGATTAGATTTTGCTGAAACCTTTAATATTTCCATTCCTAGTCCTCCTCGTTTTCCCTTACCGATTGAAGCGTGGTTCAACTGGTATGACTCTTTCCACTGCTACTATATTCAAAGGAACAAACTTGTATGACAAGAAATAAGGAGACAGCTCGTTTACTCTAAAGCCACAATTCAATAACTTTATGTAACAGAACTTAATGGAAAAACGGATGATCTTCATTAATTAAAATGCGATCAATCTTCTTTGTTTTTCCACTTTTTTCATCAATATCAATTAAAACAGCACTTAATAAAGTACGCCCTTCTTTCGGTACTTCAAAACGAACAGGTAAGCTTGTTAAAAATCGATGAATGACAGCGCTTCGTTCCATACCAAGAATTCCATCATATGGACCTGTCATCCCTACATCCGATATGTAAGCTGTTCCATTTGGCAAAATTCGATTGTCAGCTGTCTGAACGTGTGTATGAGTTCCAACAACTGCCGACACTTTTCCATCTAAATACCAGCCCATTGCTTGTTTTTCGCTTGTCGCTTCTCCGTGAAAATCAACGAAAATTATCGGTGTTCTTTTTTGCGCTTTTAAAATAAGCTCTTCCGCTTTTTGAAACGGACAATCTAGCGCTGGCATAAAGGTGCGGGCCTGAAGATTAATGACCGCAATTTCGAGCTCATTTAATTTTAAAAACTTTAAACCTTCTCCTGGCGTACCTTCAGGAAAGTTTGCAGGTCGTACAAGATATTTAGCTTCATCAATAAACTCAAAAATATCACGGTTATCCCATGTATGGTTGCCCATTGTAACAGCTTGTGCACCCCATTCAAGAAATTCACGGTATATTTTCTCTGTTATCCCACGTCCACCAGCCGCATTTTCACCATTAATAATCGTAATATGTGGACGATGTTTCTCTTTTAACTTTGGCAAGTATTCCTTGATCATATCTCTCCCTGGGGAGCCAACAACATCTCCAATAAACAGCAATTTCATACAAAAATCCTTTCTACTTAACGCATCATCATTATCATTTCTTCAGACAATATTGTAACATAGCCGAAAATAAAAACGAAGCGGTATAAAACCACTTCGTTTTATTTAGCATATTCAACAGCTCTTGTTTCTCGAATAACTGTTACTTTAATATGTCCAGGATAATCGAGTTCTTCTTCAATTCGCTTGCGAATATCACGTGCAAGTCGATGAGCAGCTAAATCATCAATCTGTTCAGGTTTAACAAGAATACGCACTTCGCGTCCAGCTTGAATCGCAAAAGATTTCTCAACACCATCATAGGATTCAGAAATTTCTTCTAATTTCTCCAGACGACGAATATAATTTTCGAGTGTTTCACTGCGAGCACCTGGTCTTGCTGCAGATAAAGCATCCGCTGCAGCCACAAGTACAGCAATAACTGAAGTCGGCTCTGTATCTCCATGATGAGAAGCGATGCTATTAATGACGACTGGATGTTCTTTATACTTCGTCCCTAATTCGACACCAATTTCGACATGACTACCTTCTACTTCATGATCAATAGCTTTACCAATATCATGAAGCAATCCAGCACGGCGAGCAAGCACCTCATCTTCCCCTAGCTCTGCGGCAAGTAAACCTGAAAGTTGTGCAACTTCAATTGAATGTTTTAACACGTTTTGTCCATAACTAGTACGGAATTTCAAACGACCTAGAATTTTAATAAGGTCTGGATGGAGCCCGTGAACGCCTACTTCAAAAGTAGTTTGTTCACCAATTTCGCGAATGTGTTCATCCACCTCACGTCTTGCTTTATCCACCATTTCCTCAATTCGAGCCGGATGAATTCGCCCATCTTGGACTAATTTTTCTAAAGCTAGGCGAGCTGTTTCTCGTCTAATTGGATCGAACCCTGATAAAATAACAGCCTCTGGGGTATCATCAATAATAAGATCAATTCCAGTTAGCGTTTCAAGTGTTCGGATATTTCGGCCTTCACGTCCGATAATCCGTCCCTTCATTTCATCATTTGGAAGAGTAACAACAGACACCGTTGTTTCAGCAACATGGTCAGCTGCACAACGTTGGATTGCTAAAGATAAAATATCTTTCGCTTTCTTGTCTGCTTCTTCTTTAGCTCGGGTTTCACTCTCTTTAACCATAAGCGCAATATCGTGAGCGAGCTCCTGCTCCATACGATCAATAATAATCGTTCTTGCTTCCTCACGAGTTAAGCTTGAAATGCGTTCAATCTCTGTTTGCTGCTTACGAACCATCTCGTCCACTTTGCTTTCCATCTCTTCAATATGCTGTTGTCTTTGGTTAAGAGAATCTTCTTTCTTCTCTAAAAGAACTTCACGTTTATCTAACGCTTCGTCTTTACGATCTAAATTCTCTTCTTTTTGCAATAATCGATTTTCTTGTTTTTGTAATTCGTTTCTTCTTTCACGTACTTCACGATCAGAATCAGTACGAATTTTATGAATTTCATCTTTTGCTTCCAATAAGGCTTCTTTTTTCAGAGCCTCTGCTTCTCGTTTTGCATCCTCTACAATCTGTTCAGCAGAGCCCCTTGCCCCTGCTATTTTGTTGTCAAACTTTGACTTATGAACAAAATAGCCAACAACTGCACCGACGACTAGGCCAAGCAAAGTGAAGATGATTGTCATGGGTTCCATCATTTCACCTCCCCTTGCTACGAACTTTTTTCCTAATAAAGTTGAACTGTCGGCAAATACATTGTACATACGTTCAATATACAGCGCTTAATTTTCAAAATTTTAGTTTGAAAAAATGTAAAATATACATATTAATTGTATAGTTGTGGATTTTTATTGTCAAGTGCCGTACCCTTATGCGAACGGATTATTCTTCAAAAATCCACTAAATAAAACATTCATACACCTATACCTTATAGATTAACTAAAACAGACCTTAGCCCAGGGACTAAGATCTGTTTTTCGGTTTATTGATTAATCAAGAAGTTCAGGTAGCATCTCCTCATCGTCTGCTCCTTCTGGCAGTACATGTTCCCCGTCTAAATTATAATGATCGCGAATTTTTTGAGAAATTTCTTTTGCAATGTCTTTATTTTCTTTTAAGAAAAGCTTCGCGTTTTCACGGCCTTGTCCGAGGCGCTCACCGTTATAGGCATACCATGAACCACTTTTTTCGACGATATCCAAGTCAGCCCCCATGTCAATTATTTCACCTTCACGTGAAATTCCTTCTCCATACATAATATCCACTTCCGCTTGACGGAATGGAGGTGCCACTTTGTTTTTAACAATTTTTACTTTTGTTTTATTTCCGACTATTTCATTACCTTGTTTTAATTGTTCAGCACGACGTACTTCCAGACGAACAGTTGAATAAAACTTAAGCGCGCGTCCACCTGGAGTTGTTTCGGGATTTCCGAACATAATACCGATTTTTTCACGAACTTGGTTAATAAAAATCGCGATTGTATTCGATTTATTAATTGCACCAGATAATTTTCTAAGAGCTTGGGACATAAGGCGCGCTTGAAGACCCATGTGAGAGTCACCCATTTCCCCTTCGATTTCTGCTTTTGGTACCAATGCAGCAACCGAATCAATAACGATAATATCGACTGCGCCACTTCGTACTAAGGCTTCAGCGATTTCAAGCCCTTGCTCAGCCGTATCTGGTTGAGATAACAGCAATTCATCAACATTTACACCAAGCTTCTGTGAATAAACTGGGTCGAGCGCATGTTCAGCATCAATAAACGCAGCTGTGCCGCCATTAGCTTGTACTTCCGCAATGGCATGAAGAGCCACTGTTGTTTTACCTGAACTTTCTGGTCCATAAATTTCAATAATTCTTCCACGTGGATACCCGCCCACTCCAAGAGCTATATCCAAAGCAAGAGAACCACTTGAAATAGTAGAAATCTTTCGGTCTGTTTGTTCTCCCATCTTCATAATAGAACCTTTTCCGAATTGCTTTTCAATCTGCTTTAACGCCATTTCTAATGCGGCTTGACGATCACTCATTGTATTGCCTCCTTATATATTAAAATTAATCAATCTATGATTATCATTATTCTAAACGGTAACATAAAACGGTATGAAACTTGTCTCAAAACCTATCTCTACTATATACTGTTTTCGATCATTTGCCAAGTAAAAAGACGAACATTTATTCGTTTTTTTACTTGGCCATTTTTCCAATAAAAACATCAAATTCATCTCGTAAGTCTCTATTTAAAGCATAAATACATGTGAAAATCAAATTTTATCTAAAAAGAATGTTCAAAAAAGCTTCACATAATGAACCTTTGTCTGCATAGAAAAACAGAGCTTCAAAAGAAGCCCTGTTTCAACTACATTTGCTGTATATCTCTTAATAAATAATGACAGCCATATTTGACAGTCCGAATCCTATTTTGTGCCCTACTTCCAGAAAGGTTTAAAGATTGAACATGGGAACGACCATCTCGATACGAGATACCAATGAAAACTGTACCGGCTGGTTTACCCTCCTGTTCCTCTGGCCCTGCTACACCAGTGAAGCTAATTCCGACATCGCTCTCCAGCTCCGTACGTATATTAGCTGCCATTTCAAGGGCACATTGTTCGCTAACAACACCGTAGGTTGCAATCGTCGCTTCACTTACATGAAGCATTTTTGCTTTTACTGCAGTTGCATAGCTAACAACTCCGCCTTTAAATATTGCACTAACACCAGGAATGGTCGTTAATTGTTCTTGAAACATCCCGCCTGTTAAGCTTTCGGCAACAGCAATGGTCATATCACGCTTTGTTAACTCTTTTACTAATTCTTGAATAAGCGACGTTTGATCGCTGCCATAATAAAATTGGCCAACACGGCGGAGAATTTCAGCTTCTACTTGTGAAATAAGGGCTTCACATTTTTCCTTTGATTCATCTTTAGCAGTAATCCGTAATGTTACTTCACCGTCTGCCGCTAACGGTGCAATCGTTGGATTTGTTTGATTCTCTAGCAAGTCCTCAATTTCTGTTTCTAATAACGCTTCTCCTATGCCGTAAAAGCGAAGAACCTTTGATTCAATTCGCTCCTTACTTTGAAGTCTATTTTGTAATTGTTGATAGCCGTAGCTTAAAAACATCGGTTCCATCTCTTTTGGAGGACCAGGTAATAACATGTATGTAATGCTCGCTTGAGTTAACACCATTCCTGGCGCCATTCCATGATCATTTCTTAGGACATGACAGTCTTCTAAAACAAGGGCTTGCTTTTTATTATTTTCTGTCATTATCCGACCCTTTTTACTAAAATAATCTTCAATAGAACGAAGAGCTTCCTCATCAAACACGAGCTGTTTCCCTAAATGACGGGCGATTGTTTCTTTCGTTAAATCATCTTTCGTTGGACCAAGCCCACCTGTAAATACAATTAAATCAGCACGGGACTCAGCTAATTCAATAGCTTGCTGCAGGCGACGATCATTATCGCCAACGACCGTATGATAAAAAACATTAATCCCCATTTCAGCAAACTGCTGCGATAAAAAACGACCATTTGTATTCACAATTTGCCCTAGTAATAGCTCGGAACCAACAGCAATAATTTCTGCATCCATTCCAATATCCTCTCCCCATTCGTATTACTTAGAGTTTACAAATACATCTTTATTTTTAGCAAAATAATCATAACCTGACCAAATTGTGAAGATTAAAGCAATCCATAGCGCAATATTAGCAAACGGAAGGGATATCATAGCAAAAGGCAAATTATGAAGTAATAATGCAGAAATAGCCACAATCTGTGCCCACGTTTTAATTTTCCCAAGCTGATTAGCTGCTACAACTTCACCTGTTCCTGCCAGTACGAGACGCAGTCCAGTGACCGCAAATTCGCGACTAATAATAACGATGGCAATCCAAGCCTGACCATACATTAAATCTAAATCAACTAACACAATTAAAGCAGCCGAAACTAATAGCTTATCCGCAAGCGGATCCAAAAACTTTCCTAAATTGGTAACCATATTATATTTCCGCGCATAGTACCCATCAATCCAATCTGTTGTCGAAGCAATAATAAACAATAACGCTCCAACAAAATGGGTAACAGGCAAAGAATAATCTCCCAATGAGAGATCTCCCCAAGAAAAAGGGACAAGCATAATAATTAAAAAAATAGGAATTAAAAAAATACGAGATAGTGTAATCTTATTAGGTAAATTCAATGTTAAACCTCCAAAATATGCGCTTTCCTATAGTTGTTCTTTTATAGTGCTCGTTATTGAGTAGATGACGAATCAGCTTTCGTAAATTGAATCGTAATCTTTTGACTGAGCACTTCTGTTGGAGAAATTGCATATTCTAGTTTCTCGTTATTCACATAAATTTCAACATCTTGTGCTCTTCCTAAGTTCAGGATAACAACAGACTCATCCTTCACATCTAATTCTTTCTCTTCATCTACTTTCAGTGTTCCTTGATATAAATAACTTCCATTACCGTTTGTTATACCGACCCAAGGTTCACCTGAGGAAACAAGCTTAACCGTAAATGCTTCTGTATTCTTTAATTCATATGTGCTATTTTTACCGCTAGAGTTAATAACCTTTAATTCTTGCTCTACTTCCTCTGCTATAGGCTCATCTTTCTCTTCTTCATTCGGTTTTGCAGCTTCTTTATTCGTATCTGTCTCTTTTGGTTCTTTTTCTTTAGAGAATTCTTCACTTTCATTAAAACCAACGTTTTCCGATTGCTTAGTATCCTCAGCTTGTTCATTTTTGGAATCGCCCATAGCATTAGACACCCATACATAAATAAGCACAGCGACTCCAATCACTACTACACCGACCAAAATCTTTGGAATCATATCGATGATTTTAGACTGGCTTGCTGAAACCGTTTTTCGTGTTTGAACTCTCGAAAGCTCAGGTAATTCCTCTTGGTGTGTAACGGGAACATTACTTTTATATTGTTCGAAAATTTCTTCTGAATCTAAGCCGACCGCTTCACAATATTGTTTAATAAAAGCGCGCACATAGAACTTGCCGGGCATCATTTCATAATTGCCTTCTTCTATTCCAACGAGATAGCGCTTTTGAATCTTCGTTATTTCTTGCAAATCATCTAAGCTAAGCCCTTTAGCTTCTCTCGCTTCCTTCAATCTATTACCTAGTTCTGTCAACTAAAACACCTTCCATTTTAAAAATCAAAACCGCCAAATTCCGATGTCGAAAAATGGTCGTTTTGGTCAACTACATCATATTTAATTTCTTCTTCAGGATTATTTCGCAATTCAATAATGTAGTCAAAATCTTCGAGCGTATACTCTGTATTTTGGACAAAAACATCTGGATGCTCAATTACTTTAACCGCATCCAATCTCATAATTTCACGTACGAGCTGCCAATGACGTTCATTCGCTCGGCGAGTAGATACAATTCCATCTAAAATAAATAAGTTGTCATTGTGGTATTCATCTTCAATTAATTGACTCCGAATGGTTTGTTTTAAAAGCGTTGATGACACAAATAACCACCGTTTATTGGCACAAACGCTCGCAGCCACAATGGATTCAGTTTTCCCTACACGCGGCATCCCTCGAATTCCTATCAGTTTATGACCTTCTTTTTTAAATAATTCTGCCATAAAATCGACAAGCAACCCTAACTCATCACGCACAAAGCGAAAGGTGTTCTTCTCATCTGCATCACGTTGAATATATCTTCCATGGCGTACAGCGAGTCGATCACGCAATTTAGGTTCTCTTAACTTAATCAACTTTATCGTATCCATCGTTTGAAGGATTGATTCAAACCTCTCTATATTTCTGCGCTCCTTCGCTACAAGTAACATACCACGTTTGCCTTCATCAACGCCATTTATTGTAATGATGTTAATCGAAAGCATACCTAATAACGATGAAATATCTCCTAATAACCCTGGGCGGTTTTTTTGGATTTCGTATTCAAAGTACCATTCAGTTGTTTCCACGATACACTGCTACTAAAAGAATAGATAAACTCTCTTCGCGTACTTAAGCTGAGACATTGCTCAGCAGATTTCCTCCTGGATGTTCGGAAGAATTGTTCATCCATACTCCTATAGCAGGCTTCACCTCGCTTTTTGCTTTTTATTTTTATGGATATGGTATATGACGCTGTTGATGTTAACTAATAAAACTCTTTTAACAAATCTATTTGTATCAAAGGTTTCCGTACACTTTTGAATAATCATTGTTGTCCTGTTAAAAAAAGCTATGTTAATGAATAGTGTTGTTTCATACATGAAAAATCAACAACATTATTTAACAGAGCGTAAAAAATATTTAATCTTTACCTTTCTTTTTTCACCACTTATATACGCACTTCTATTTATTTAAAACTTTTTCCAACGAACACCATCCTCTTTGTATACCTTCTATGATATAGCATTTCAATAGAAGTTGAAAGGGAAAACCTTGCAAAAGTCAACGTATTTTCTGAATCTAACTATCCTTCGTTAAAGCATGCACTTTTTATTTAGCACACGTTTATAAAAATAGAAAAACCCTGCTACATAAACAGGGTTTTTACTATATGTTTTATTTTGATGTACCGTTGTTTTCAACGAGTTTAACCATTACACTTGCAATGGCATGTCTTTCTTCTTCACTAGCTACAGACCAAAGATCTGATAACACTCTTTCTTGCTCATTTTTTGGATCTACTTGTGTCGCTAAGTAATCTCCAATTTCATAAGCTAAATTCGAAATTGCACTCTGTTCTAAACCTTGACTTTGTCCTTGATGTAATCGGTCCCCCAAGAAGTTTTTCCATTGATCCCAATTATCTAAAACAGACATTGAAAGTCACCCTCCTTCGTAATAGTACAATGATATTTTGCAACAAAGACGAAGGATTTATACATCATTTACGAAAAATTATCACGTATACCAACCGCCATTTACTCCGAGAACTTGACCGGTAATATAAGCCGCTTTATCCGACAACAGAAACGCTACGGCTTCAGCAATTTCTTCCGGGTTCCCCATACGCCCCATCGGAATATCCCCTTTAATTAATTCAAGATCTTCGGCACTAAAAGATTGCAACATGGCTGTTGAAACCGCACCAGGAGCTACCGCGTTAACGCGAATATCATTTAATGCAACCTCTTTACTAAGCGCTTTAATAAACGCATTTTGCCCGCCTTTTAGCATCGAATATAACACTTCACAGGAAGCCCCTGTTTGTCCCCAAATCGACGTCACTGCAACAATTGCAGCTTTTTCTTGATACATGAGTTTTGGTAATAATTCTTTCGTTAATTGAAACGGACTTGTCACATGCAATTGAACCATCTCACTAACCACTTGCTCGTCCATATCAGAAATCAGTCCATAATAGCTATTTCCACTATTTAATACAATAGCATGAAGAGCAAAAATATTTCGAACAAGCTGTTTATAGCCTTCCTTTGTTGAGAGATCTGCTTGAATCGGAATTACTTCAATATCAAATGGTTGAAGTTGTCTCATCAAGTTTTGAATCGCTTCTTCATTTGCATTGTAATGTAAATAAAGTGAATAGTTCTCCTCGGCGAGTTTTAAAGCAATTTGACTGCCAATTCCGCCGCTCGCTCCCGTAATAAGGGCAAAGCGTTTCTCCACAACTTGCGCCCCCTTTTTATTTCTTTTTACACCAGTTCGCCTTTTTGACGTGGTCGATTAGGAGCTCATTTCAAGCCTAAAGTTTCGCACAAAACGAGTCCTAATCAATTAATTAATAACCTAACTTTTTATTTAGGAACGACTTGACATACCGTAATTCGATCATCTGTCACTAATTCATTAGCGATATGTTTAATGTCTGTGAAAGTTAGCTGCTCTAATTCACTTACAACATCAAACAAATTCATGTCATTAAACGCATATCTTGTAAATTGGTTGGCAATATACTCCGGGGAATTCAGCGAGCGTAGAAAAGAGCCAATTTTTTTCTTAACCGTTCGCTGCAAGCTCTCCTCTGTTAACCCTGTTCCTGTCTTCGATTGCTGTAAGATACGAAGCAGCTGCTCAGCTAATTCGTCCGGCTTCGTACTATCACCGCCAATTAAAGCAAAGCCAAAGCCTTGTTCTTGTGTATAATCATATGAAAAACTTTGATCAATATACCCTTTTGTGTACAAATTTTCATGAAGGGGAGAACTTTTCCCAAATAACATTTCTAAATAAATATTCGTTGCGAGCTCTCGCTTCAAAAGTTCCTTCCCGCTTTGCTGCACATTTGCCGCTTTAATGCCAAGCATCACTTTTGGCGTTTGTACATTCATGCTCAAACGTTCCATCTTCTTAGCAACGGAATCCGGCTCCGGCTCAAACTTTCGTTCAATTTCTGCTCCAGCCTCGTACTTCTTACTGTTCTGATTTTGGCGAATTTGCTCCATAATCGATTCCACTTCAACGGGACCAACAATAAACAATAGCATATTGCTTGGATGATAAAAAGTATGATAACACTCATATAACATATCTTTATCAATCTTCGCAATCGATTCAACCGTACCGGCAATATCAATTTTGACTGGATGATTATGGTACATATTTGCAAT
The DNA here is from genome assembly GCF_036962285.1 of Bacillus sp. JJ634. Classification (NCBI taxonomy): domain Bacteria; kingdom Bacillati; phylum Bacillota; class Bacilli; order Caryophanales; family Bacillaceae; genus Bacillus; species Bacillus sp. JJ634. The sequence goes on along the minus strand of NZ_JBALMU010000024.1, from coordinate 189,526 downwards.
TGTACCGAAATATAGTCGCCAATCTGGATTATCATCATACATATTAATTTCTTGACCGATAATCCCTTTTTCTTTTTCAACCGTTTTCTCAGAAAAATAGGGATCTTGAACAAAATCAATCAAGGTCGTTAAATTCGATTGAAATTCATCTGTGCTTGAGAAAAGATAAGCCGTTCTAGTAAAAGAGGTAAACGCATTGGCTGAAGCTCCCTGCTTACTAAACTGTTGAAAAACATCTCCATCTTCCTTCTCAAATAGCTTGTGCTCTAAAAAATGAGCAATGCCATCAGGTACTTGAACAAATTCCTGTTTCTGTAACGATTTAAAATGGTTATCAACTGAGCCATACTTTGTCGTAAACGTCGCAAACGATTTATTAAACCCCTGTTTCGGTAAAATATACACATCTAGGCCATTCATTAATTTTTCGTAATACAACTCCTCTTGTAACTGCTCAAAAAGAATTTTCTCCATCAGCGTTGCACCTCCGTTCCCGTTAAGAAATAAATCGTATCTAACTTCATCTGATTAGCAACTTTAATGACTTCCTCTTTTGTAACCTGTTCCGTCTTTTCTATCCATTCATCGAGAGAAATAGACTGATTCGCCAGCACATTATGATATAAAAGCTCGACCAAGCCTCGCGCAACATCCACCGTTTCTAATACTTGATTTTTCACAACTGCCTTCGTTTGCAATAGTTCTTCTTCTGTAAAATCCCCTTGCTTCATCGCCTCAAACTGTTCTTTAATAATGTCAACAGCCTGTTTATAGTTCTCATTTTCAATTCCTGACATGACCATTAATAAGCCTTTGTGACTTTCTACCCTAGACGCTGCATAATAAGCGAGACTCGCCTTTTCACGCACATTGATAAATAATTTGGAGTGAGAAAAGCCACCAAAAAGACCGTTAAATAGCTGCAAGGCAAAATACTGAGGGTCCCCATATAAAATATTCGTCCGATAACCGATATTCAATTTTCCTTGCTTTACATCGATTTTTTCAATTACTTCCTTTTCATCCTCAATCGAAGCATTGGCCTGTCTCGACAACACAACTGGTTTACGGTCAGAAAGCGAGATATACTGACTCGCTAATCTATCTACTTCGTCCCCTGAAAGATCACCTATTACATATAAGTCAATTTCATCTTCATTCAGCGCTTTTTGATAATAATCGTAAAGGGACATTGGCGTAATTTGCTCCAATTCTTCCAAACGGCCATTTGCTTCTAGCGCATAAGGTTCATTTGCACACATTTCTTCGACAAGACGCTTCGACGAGTAGCGCATTTTATCATCATAAATGGATTGAATCCGTTGCTTTAATGCTCGTTTTTCATTTGTTACAGTTGCTGAATCAAAAGCCATCTCTTCAACTTTTGGATGAAAAAGAACTTCAGACAAAAGCGAAAAAGCCTTCTCTAAAAGCGGCGTAGTATCACTTAAAAACTTCTCATTTACGATATCAATGGTGAAACTAATAATGTGGTATTCTCCTTTTTTTGTCACATCCACATAAAGTCCAGCTCCGTACAAATCATCTAAATAAGATCGAAGCTCAGGTGTTGTCGGATATTTACTTGTATTACTTTGTAAAACATGCGGAAATAGCGCCCGATATGTCACCGTTTCTTTCGTTAGTGGCGCTTTCATTTTGAATACCAGTGTATTCGTTTTATATTTAGTAGTACGAACAATATGGAGCTTGTAACCGCTTTTGTGCTTGATTGTTTCAGAAGCAATCGCCATGATCATCCTCCTTAATATGTATAAAACCGATATACTTATTGTTTGTATGTTATAAGCCTTTTAAACATTTACTTCTACATTAAAATATACATGCGAAAAGAAAAATCATGCAAGTTCCAACTACTTTTTTAAGGCTTTGTAATAAGACACTGTTGTTTAACCGCGACAATAGCAAAGAAACCAGCTAGCTGACACAGCTCGGCCGGTTTCTTGTTATCTATTAGCGTTCCCCTTTAATATACGGTTGCCCAGCTGCTTTAGGCGCATCGGCACGACCAATGAATCCTGTCAGAGCAATAATGGTAAGCACGTAAGGAGCAATTAATAAATATACAGATGGAATATCTTTAAAGAGGGGTAGGCTTGACCCGACAATGCTTAAGCTTTGTGCCAACCCAAAAAATAAAGCTGCACCCATTGCCCCAACAGGATGCCACTTTCCAAAAATCATCGCAGCAATTGCCATGAAACCTTGACCATTAATTGTCGCATGACTAAAATCATTTGCAAAAATCGTCGCATGAATAGCACCGCCAATTCCAGCAAAAGCACCGGAAATTAACACTCCTGCGTAACGAATTTTGAATACATTAACGCCCATCGTATCAGCAGCCATTGGATGTTCACCAACTGCACGTATGCGTAGACCAAATGGAGTTTTGTATAAAATATACCAAACAATAAACGAAACTAAAATCGCGATATACGCAATATAATAACTATTAGAGAAGAAAACCGGTCCAATAAATGGAATATCACTTAATAATGGGATATCAATTCGGGCAAATGTTTCAGAAATAAAATCTGTTTGTCCTTTATCATAAATCTTTTTCACAAGAAATATCGTTAAACCGACAGCTAACAAGTTTAATGCCACCCCGCTAACCGTTTGATCAGCCCGGAATGTAATGGTAGCTACAGCAAGGAGCAGTGAAAATAACATCCCTGCCGCCATCGCAACAAGCACAGAAACCCAAGGTGTCCAGTTTCCAAATACGTCTGCATACGTTAAATTAAACACAATACCTGTAAACGCACCAATGACCATTAACCCCTCTAAACCGATATTAATCACACCAGATTTTTCAGAGAATACCCCACCAAGCGCAGTGAAAATAAGCGGGGCAGCGTAGGCAATCATTGACGGAATAATGATTAATAACACTTGATAAAAATCCACTTATTTCACTCCCTTCTTGTTAAAGCGTTGAGCAAGCCATCGAATGAAATAGCTAGCCGCCACGAAGAAAATAATTAATGCGATAATAATATCCACAATCTCACTTGGAATACCAATTTGCAACGGCATATTTAACGCTCCTGCTTTCAAGCCGCCAAATAGTATCGCCGCTAAAGCAACACCAATCGCTGTATTTGCACCAAGTAATGCAACCGCAATTCCATCAAAGCCCATGCCTGTAAAACCACCTTTGATCGCTGCATAACCGAATGTACCTAATCCCTCCATGACACCTGCAAGACCTGCAAATACACCGGAAATCACCATAGAAAGAATAATATTCTTATTTACGCTCATCCCAGCATATTCAGAAGCATGTTGGTTGAAGCCCACCGCCTTTAATTCAAAACCCATTTTTGTTTTTTCAAGAATAAACCACATAATGATGATGCAAATGATGGCAATCACAATCCCCCAGTGCAATCGTGAATAGTCTGTAAGCGATTGTAAAAACGGAGAACTAAGTGAAGCGGAATCCGCAATTCTTTCTGTTCTATCCTTTTTATCAGTCAAAATATCGTTAATTAAATAGTTGGTCACATAAAGTGCAGTATAATTTAACATAATGGACACGATGACTTCATGTACTCTAAATTTTGCTTTTAAATACCCTGGAATAAACGCCCAAAGTGCTCCTGCTAACGCACCGGCTACAATTGCTAGCGGCAAATGAATGAACTTAGGTAATTCGAAAGCAACTCCCACCCAAACAGCGGCGAGCCAACCGACAATTAATTGCCCTTCTACTCCGATATTAAATAGTCCCGTTCGAAAGGCAAATGCTACCGCCAGACCAGCTAAAGCATATGTAATAATCGTTCGTAACGATTCACCGATATAGTATTGCTCGCCAATAATACCATCGAGCATCACCCCGTAGCCTGCGATTGGGTCATAACCGCTAATAAGCATAATGATGGAACCAGCAATTAATCCTAGCACGACTGCAAGTAGTGGAATGGTTAATTTGGACAAATATTTAGACATTCGATTTGTCACCTGCTTCCGTACGTTTACTTCCAGCCATTAATAACCCTAGTTCTTGCTCTGTCGCTTTTTTAGGGTCAACGATGGCCACGATTTCTCCTTCGTAAATAACTGCAATCTTGTCACTAACATTCATAATCTCATCTAATTCAAATGAAATTAAGAGGATCGCTTTACCAGTATCACGCTGTTCAATAAGACGCTTATGAATGAATTCAATCGCACCAACATCTAGTCCACGGGTTGGCTGAGCCGCTATAAGTAAATCCGGATTACGATCGACTTCACGACCGATAATCGCTTTTTGCTGATTTCCACCAGAAAGAGAGCGAGCTGGCGTATATTCACTCGGTGTCCGCACATCATATTCTTTAATAACTTTTCGTGCTTTTTCAAAAATTTTCTTCGAGTTTAATACGCCTTTTTTAGAGTAAGGCTCTTGATAATAAGTTTGCAAAACGATATTTTCCCCGATACTATAGTCCAGCACTAATCCGTGCTTATGACGATCTTCTGGAATATGCCCAACACCTGCTTCAGTTACCTTACGCGGCCTTTGATTTTGAATCTCTTTTCCATTTAGCTTAATCGTACCAGCACTTATCTTCCTCAAGCCTGTTAACGCTTCAATTAGCTCTGACTGGCCATTACCATCGACCCCTGCAATTCCAATAATCTCGCCTGCTCGAACGGATAGACTTAAATTCTTAACCGCTGAAATGCCACGAGAATCTTTCACTTCAATGTTCTTTACTTCTAAAACAATATCTGTTGGTTTCGCCTCTATTTTTTCTGTTTTGAAGACGACATCACGTCCCACCATAAGGCTCGCCAGCTCATTCGGATTCGTCCCCCTTACATCCAACGTATCGATTCCTCGTCCTTTTCGAATAACCGTTACACGATCACAAACTTCCATAATTTCTTTAAGTTTATGTGTAATTAAAATAATAGATTTTCCCTCTTTAATTAATGCTTTCATAATAGCGATTAATTCTTTAATCTCTTGCGGAGTTAATACAGCAGTTGGTTCATCAAAAATTAAAATATCTGCACCACGATATAGTGTTTTCAAAATCTCGACCCGTTGTTGCATCCCTACGGAAATATCAGCAATTTTCGCATCAGGGTCGACGCTTAAATGATACTTTACTGAAAGCTCACGCACCTTTTTACTAGCATCCTTTAAATTAATTTTTCCCGCGTTTGCTAGTTCCTTACCAAGAATAATATTTTCCGTTACAGTAAAAGGATCGACCAACATAAAATGCTGATGAACCATCCCGATTCCTAAATCGCTAGCGACATTTGGACTTGTAATATGAACAGGTTTTCCTTTGACCCGAATTTCTCCTTGCTCAGGCTGGTATAAGCCAAACAGTACGTTCATTAATGTTGACTTTCCCGCACCATTTTCACCTAATAAGGCATGAATTTCCCCTTTTTTTAATTGCAGAGTGACATTATCATTTGCTACAATTCCAGGGAATTCTTTCCGGATATTAAGCATCTCAATTACATATTCCATGTACATTCACTCCTATTAAAAAATGAGATACAATTCTCCGATTAAGCGATTGTTGCTCCTCTCCTAATCGTCCCCATAGTAACCCTTTTATTGGTCGAAAGAACCAAATGGAAAACTATAATCCTCTACCATTCTCAATAGTATTTGATAGTATTTAAAGCTTGATTATAGCCTTTCATTCAGGTTTTCCCTTTATGTATAAAATACTAATGAAGAAAAGTGCAAGGCGCCTGAAGCTAGACACTAAAGCAGGTCGAAAAAGTTATACCTTCTTATCTTGCCGCTGTGTTAGACAACCTTGTTGATATAGGTAGTTCATTTCATATGAAACCGTGGTTTCACACACACCTTTCCGTTATACTAAAAGGTTGCTCTGACTCTATGAAACGAAGGAGAGGTGAGCTCTCTAAACGTTTCCTAGAGTCAGAGCTTAAAACAATCCAAAAACCAACAGCGTTCTATAACATAACCTATCTTTTAAAGAAAGAAGGAAAGAGAAGGCAGATAATTGCCTTCCCACCTTCTCTCTCTATTAAAACTTCATTGCTTTTAATTCTTCATCCGTTGTCGGAACTTTTTGTTCACCAGACTTGATTTTCTCTGTCCACTTTTCAACTTCTTTAAGAGTTTCTTCGCTTATATTCTCTTTAGAGTCAGAAATTTTAATACCGTCTTCTTCCATACCATACTCGATAATTTGACCTCCTGGGAATTCACCAGCTTTAGCTTTTGTTGCAAGGTCTTTCACGGCTACGTCAACACGTTTAACCATAGAAGTTAAGGTTACATTGTAGTCTTTTCCATCAACTGTTACAGCACCTTCCTCATGTTGATCACGATCGACACCAATTACATAAATTTCTTTTGACGGGTCTTTTTGCTTTAAATCCTTTGCTTCTGCAAATACACCATTTCCTGTCCCGCCCGCAGCATGATAAATAATATCAGCGCCAGAAGCATACATGCTGCTTGCGATTGATTTACCTTTTGCAGCGTCACCGAAGCTACCTGCATATTTAGAAACAACTTCCGCTTTAGGATTAACAGATTTAACGCCTGCAATGAAACCTACTTCAAACTTTTTAATTAATTCACCTTCCACACCACCGACGAAACCAACTTTATTTGTTTTCGTTTGTAAGCCTGCAATCACACCTACTAAAAATGAACCTTGGTGCTCTTTAAACGTAATACTTGCTACATTATCTTTCTCGACAACTGAATCAACAATAGCAAATTGAGCTTCTGGGCGTTGATCAGCTACGTCTGCAACTGATTCTGCTAAAGCATAACCAATCGCGAAAATAACATTATAATCTTCACGAACAAGTGTATTTAAATTCGTTGTATAGTCAGCATCTGATTTTGATTGAAGATAGTTATATCCGTCTTTTCCTTTTTCCAGACCATTTTCTTCACCGAAACTTTGGAGACCTTCCCAGGCTGATTGATTAAATGATTTGTCATCCACCCCACCAATATCGGTAACCATCGCTACAGTAAAGTTTTCTTTTTTATCCGCTCCACCGTCTTTTGCATCATCTTTCTCTGCATTGCCACATGCACCTAACATTGTTCCCGCTGCTAAAATTAGTGAAAGAGCTAAACCGAATTTACGCTTTTTCAAACTTTCCCCCTCCTATATTTCTATAAGTTTTTAATAGGAATGTTCGATGATGCTCCTGTTTTCCATAGGGTAAAATTAGTGCGGTATTGAAGAAATGAAAGGTTGTACACATCACACATTATGTAAACTGAAGTCATATCATACAAGCATTTCATTTTTCTCTTAAAGTGACTAACTACTCACACCCGCTCTTCAAAAGTAAGGACAGGAGTATGATACATATAATGTAAAATAGTCCTATTATTGGATAATAATATACCATTTTTCTCAAAATAAATAAATAGCCTTTTACTTTATACGTTACTTTCTTTTCAATTCTTAGTTTTACGGTATAATAATACGTATCTATTTTGGAGGGATAAATATATGATTACCATTACAGAATATAGTGTCGAAAGATTAAAAGATCCATTTGGCATCTTAACAGGAGAACGCTTTGAATATGTCTTGGATATTGAAGTACCAGAAGATGATGAACTCTATACAGAGGGCGGTTTATCAATCCGCTTAATTTATGTTGTAGATGGAGAAGAACAAACGATTAAACAATACAACATCATCGCAAAAGCAAATGAAGAAGTTCTTGATTTTGATTTAGAAGAAGAGGAACTTCATATGTTACTCACCTTCTGTAAGGAACATATGGAAGAAGCAGAATAAAACGAAAAGACCGG
>NZ_JBALMU010000024.1:114978-181692 GCF_036962285.1 Bacillus sp. JJ634 | reverse complement strand
CCGGTCTTTTCGTTTTATGAGGAGTGTGCTTCATGATCATCTTTGCCAATAAGAACAGCTCGAGGTTTACTGCCTTCATATGGACCGACAATTCCTCTCGCTTCCATCTCATCAATAAGGCGTGCTGCCCGTGTATAACCAATGCGAAAACGGCGCTGTAACATCGATACAGAGGCTGTTTGCATTTCTATAATTAAAGAAACTGCTTCGTCATATAAATCATCCGCAACGTCGCCAACACTCCGTTCAGGGAGATCATCTGGAATCATTTCTTCGTTATATTGCGCTTTTTGCTGAGCAATTACGTAGTTAACCGTATCTTCCACCTCTTGATCAGAAAGGAACGCCCCTTGAACACGAACGGGCTTTGATGCCCCCACTGGTAAAAAGAGCATATCACCGCGACCTAATAGCTTTTCTGCCCCTCCCATATCTAAAATCGTACGCGAGTCGGTTGCTGAAGATACACTAAAAGCAATACGCGATGGAATATTGGCTTTAATAACACCCGTTATGACATCTACAGAAGGGCGCTGTGTCGCAATAATTAAATGAATCCCCGCTGCACGAGCCATTTGAGCGAGACGTGTGATCGCATCCTCGACATCATTAGATGCTACCATCATTAAGTCTGCAAGCTCATCGACAATGACGACGATAAATGGAAGCAGCGGCTGCTTGTCTTCTTCCTCGATATTATAGCGATTAACATAGTCATTATAACCTTCAATATTACGCGTTCCTGTATGCGAAAATAGCTCATAACGCCGTTCCATTTCACTCACGACTTTTTGCAATGCCTGCGCGGCTTTTTTTGGATTCGTCACAACAGGTGCTAATAAATGCGGAATGCCATTATAAACGTTTAGCTCCACCATTTTCGGGTCAATCATCATCATTTTTACTTCATGTGGTTTAGCACGCATCAAAATGCTCGTAATAATTCCGTTAATACAAACCGATTTTCCGCTTCCTGTTGCTCCAGCCACAAGCAAATGCGGCATTTTATTTAATTCTGCTTTCACAGCTTCCCCGGAAATATTACGTCCTAACCCAATTTGCAGCTTAGAGTCAGGTTTATCAACTTCCTTCGCTTCTAATACTTCGCGAAGCGAAACCATTGCAATTTCTGAATTAGGCACTTCAATCCCAATCGCCGACTTTCCTGGAATAGGCGCTTCAATTCGAATATCTTTGGCTGCTAATGCAAGCGCCAAATCATCCGATAAACTTACAATTTTGCTTACTTTTACACCGACATCTGGATGTACCTCATATTTCGTTACAGCCGGTCCTAAATACACTTGTGTTACCCGAGCTTTCACACCGAAACTATCAAATGTGCGCTCTAGCTTTGCTGCATTTTCATGAATTAATTGATACTCACCACTTTGATCCGTCTTTTTCGGTTGCTTCAATAAAGAAAGCGGTGGTAATACATATTCTTTATTCTCTACTTCAGTAAAGTTTATAGGTGGAACATCATCATCCGGCTCCGCTTCTTCTTCAACCTGCTCGGTTCTCTGTGCTATCTCCACTGAAATGGCCTCTTCTCGTTCGTATGCTGTATCTGTAAAGCTTGAAATAATCGGTTCAACTGGTTGTACAGACTCGACAACTAACGGTGACTCTACTTCAGGTTCCACCTCTTTTTCCTTCTTCTGTTTTGGTGGTGTCTTCTTTTTCTTTTCTTTTCTTTCATTTCCCCACGCTTTTAAATCCTCAGTAAAAGCCTTCCATTGTTTCACTAAAAAACTTGTAACGGCCGTAAAAAAAGTCCCGAGTGTATCTCCTAAAGTTTTTCCCGTTAGCAAAATCATTCCAATTACGATAAAGATAAAGGAAATAATTTTAGAACCTGCAGCATCAAAAAGAAAATAGGAAGTCGCAAATAATAAAGCACCAATCATACCACCGCCAAGTTCCTCTGTACTCGATGCCTTTGACACTTCCATCCAAAATAACTCCCAGGTATTCAAAATAACACTTGGCTTTTTAAATGGCCCGCCTTCTGCCAATAATTGAAATAATGTCACATGACTTAATAGCAAAATACTTGCAATAATAAAGTATAAACCAACAAGTTGCCGCTTGAAAAAATAAGGAATTTCTCGCTTAATCATCAAATAAAACCCAATAATAATACTTCCAATCAGCAATAGGATATACCACTCACCCATGAAAAAACGAACAAATGATACGATAGCGTGGCCTACTGCTCCAAGCTTAGCAATTGCAATCGCAGAGAGACCAAGTATAATCAAACCAATCAATTCATATTTCATCGTTGTTTTTAATTTTTCTGTCGTCTTCTTATTTCTGGTTTTTTTCTTTGCCATAATATCACCTATTTTTCCTAACAGATAGCTCCTTGAAAAAATAGAGCAGCCAACTTGGCTGCTCAGTTTCTTGTTTACTTTTAGTATATCATAATTTCGCTTTGTTGGTCATTATTTCTAATTGTTTAGCATTTCAAAAAGAGGGATAGACTGACCTGGTTGAACACTTTCTTGTAAAAAATGAGCAGGATCTGTACTTAAAATTCGATCAATTCGAAGCATTGTTCCTCCATCATGCTCCACCATCACGGGAATGCCATTGTACATGATTTCAAAATAGGCAGTCAATGCCTCATGCTGATGGGGATGAACATGCTCATGAGGCATAATCGTATAAAGCGTCATTGTAAGAGCCCTTCCTCTCCACCTGATTCATGCTTGTTTGCGCTAATCAATTCGCTTAGTTTTTTCATCGCTTGACCAACACCGCCGACCTCATTAATCATCCCAATATTTACAGCTTCATTACCGATAACATTTGTCCCAATATCCCGCGTTAAATTTCCTTTGGCAAACATTAATTCTTTAAAGCTCTCTTCTGTCACTTTTGAATGCTTCGTAACAAAATTAATGACACGCTCTTGCATTTTGTCCAAATATTCAAAGGTTTGTGGTACACCAATAACAAGCCCCGTTAAGCGAATCGGATGAATCGTCATCGTAGCCGTTTCCGCAATATACGAGTAGTCACACGATACAGCAATCGGAACACCAATAGAATGCCCGCCGCCTAACACAATCGAGACGGTTGGCTTAGATAATGATGCAAGCATCTCGGCAATCGCTAATCCTGCCTCTACATCTCCGCCTACTGTATTTAAAATGACAAGTAAACCTTCAATATTCGGATTTTGTTCAATAGCCACAATTTGTGGAATGACATGCTCATATTTGGTTGTTTTATTTTGAGGAGGCAGTTGCATATGCCCTTCGATTTGTCCAATAATGGTTAAACAATGAATTTTGGAATCCTGCGACATTTGAGGCACATTTGTTGTGCCTAACTGCTGGATTTTTTCCATTAAGGTCGAGTTCTTCCCTTCCTCACGTTCTTCTCCTTCATTCGGTAACGATGGATTATCCACTTTTCCCTACCCCTTTCTTCAAAAAACGTATACATGTAGTATGTCTCAGAAGTAAAACTTCATTCAAAAAGAGGTGCGCAGTTCTTAAAATATCCATTTATTTCGTCATCTTTTAACACACAAAACTCCCCTTAACTACAAGTCAAGGGGAGCATAAATTAAATTTCCATAATAATTGGTAAAATCATCGGACGTCTTTTCGTTTTTTCATAAAGATATTGATTTAAAGAATCACGCATTTCCTGCTTAAGCGTGGACCAATCGAAAGGCTGGCGTACTCCATTTTTTTGAACAATATCACGTACAATAGCCGTTGCTTCTTCCATTAGTTTCTCCGATTCTCGTACATAAACAAATCCTCTAGAAATAATCTCCGGACCTGCTGCGATACTTTTGTCTTGACGATTGAGCGTAACAACGACAATTAAGATTCCATCTTGTGATAATAAGCGACGATCACGCAGCACGATATTACCGACATCCCCAACGCCGCTTCCATCAATTAAAATATTCCCTGCTGAAACCTTGCCAGATAGACGAATCTTATCAGCTGTTACTTCTATGACATCACCTTTCTCGGCAATCATGATCTGCTCTGCTTCCATACCTGCTGCACGACCAATTTTCTCATGGGCATATAAGTGACGAAACTCACCGTGAACCGGAATGAGATATTTTGGCTGCATGAAGTTAATCATCATTTTTAACTCTTCTTGAGCACCGTGACCTGTGACATGCACTTGATAGCGATTGGATACGACACGCGCACCAACACGATATAGTAAATCAATCGTTTTCGCCAAAATAAGTTCTCCGCCTTTAAGCGGGGAAGCTGCGATTAACACAGTATCTCCTTCTTTAATCATGACTTGCTTATGTGTTTGCTTCGCCATTTTTTGTATAGCTGTAATCGGTTCTCCTTGATGACCTGTCACAAGTATAACAACTTCACGCTCTTCAAAATTTTGAACATCATTGACAGAAATAATCATTTCTTCATCCACTTGTAAATACCCAAGGTTCAAAGCAATGTCGTATACCTTTTGTAGGCTTTTTCCAACAAGCGCTACTTTTCGCCCGCTTGCAGCAGCTGCATTAAGCACATGTTGAATACGATTAATATTAGAAGCGAAGCAAGCCGCAATAATTCTGCCTTCTGCTGTGAGAAACGCTTCTGTCATATCTCTTGCTACAATTGCTTCTGATGTCGTATAACCAGGTTTCTCTGCACCCGTACTATCAGATAATAAACATAAGACACCTTCTTCACCCAGGCTGGCCATTTTGCCGATTTCCGGTTGATAAAAGCCCTTTGCAGCTTGATCAAACTTAAAGTCCCCTGTATACACGATGGCCCCTTCACGAGTATGAACGACAATACCAAGCGAATCAGGAATACTATGATTTGTACGGAAAAACGAAATCGCTGTTTCTGGGAAACTTAGCACCGAATCAGAATCAATTTCTATCAACTCTGCTCTACCGTTAAATCCATCTTCCTTCAGCTTCAATTTAACTAACGCAAGCGTCAGTTTCGTTCCATAAACGGGAACACGTATGTATTTTAATACATACGAAAGAGCCCCAATATGATCTTCATGACCATGGCTAATAAATATACCTTGAATCCTTTCTTTGTTCTCTTGTAAATAAGAGATATCTGGAATAACTGCATCAATCCCAAGCATTTCACCTTCAGGCAGCATTAATCCTGCATCTAGAATATATAAGTCCTCATTTACTTCAATTACGTACATATTTTTACCTAATTCCCCTTGTCCACCAAGAGAAATGATTTTAATTCCTTTATAATCTTTACCCAACAGAGTACCTCCTTAGCGTTGCACCGTTCATAAATCTATTACCTTCCATTATACCTGATGTCCAAAAAGCTTAACAACACATATCATTTTCTCAAACATATTCCTTTGTCAAAGCTTGTGCTATGTCTTATGCAGCCCGCATACCTGGACAGTAAAATCCCTTACTAAAAAAATATTTTTTTAAATCGGATAAATCAACAATATTCATTCACAAACAGCCATACAAAATATTAGACACATAAATGAATGAAATAATAGTTATCCACAGCTATTTCATTGTAGAGCCTAAAAAATAAATCAGATCAAAAGAATCGGAGACAAGAGATGGCAATCTCTCCAGAAGTTTCACTTTATTTTAACGATTATGATTCTTTATTAAATCTTCTATTATGTAGGAAACAAACTTATAGATACGAGAATCTAATAATACCTTTGAATAAACACATATGTTCAAGTATAATCGTTATTCTATATTCAGGAAAGGAATTATTCACCTTTTTAAAAAAATTTTTCAAAATGATTATGTGATATAACTGCCTGAATCAACAATATCATTTAACATAACCATAAATAAAAAACAAGCCAATCTATAGATTGACTTGTTTTCAGAATAGCGTAATTAGCTCGCTTATTACATACTAAGAATAGAAGATACACTTATTTACCTAAAAGATTCGCCAATACACTTCGTTCTTGTTCTGTTAAAGGAACAATTGGAAGACGGACTGAACCAACATCTATTCCTACCAGCTGTAAAGCTGTTTTAACCGGAGCTGGGCTAGGTGCAGAGAATAAGCCTTTAATAATCGGAAGAAGCTTTTGATGTAGCTTTGCTGCCTCTTGTAGATTACCTGTTAGGAAAGCATCAACCATTTGCTGCATCTCCTTACCAATTACATGAGAGGCAACGGAAACAACTCCTACTCCCCCAATTGAAAGAACCGGCAATGTTAATCCGTCATCTCCACTGTACAACACAAAATCCTCAGCTGTTTCCGCAATAATTTGCGTCATAGCATTTAAATCACCGCTCGCTTCTTTAACAGCTACAATGTTCGGAATTTCTGATAAACGAATAATTGTTTCCGGAGCAATATTGATAGCCGCTCTTCCCGGAATATTATATAGCATCACTGGAAGTTTTGTACTCTCGGCAATTGCTTTAAAATGCTGATATAGCCCTTCTTGATTTGTTTTATTATAGTAGGGTGCTACAAGCATAATCGCATCTGCACCATTTTGTTCTGCTTTTTTGGTCAGTTCAATCGATGCATACGTATTATTGCTCCCTGTTCCTATAATAATTGGTACACGCTTATCAGCGACTTTTACAACATGACGTAACAAAGCAATTTTCTCTTCAGAAGAAAGCGTTGGCGACTCACCTGTAGTACCTGAAAGAACGAGTGCATCTGTGCCATTATTAAGTAAGTAATTAACCAACGTAGTTGTTTTTTGAAAATCAACATTTCCTTTAATATCAAAAGGGGTGACCATTGCTGTTACTACTTTACCAAATACCATCTACTAACACCTCTCCGTTTATCCACACTTTTATCTTATATTGATTCAATTCCATCTAGATGCAATTGAAATGCATCATGGAGAGCGTTAACCGCTTCAACTAAATCCTCTTCTTTAACCAATACCCAGATTGTTGTGTGGCTATCTGCTGATTGAAGAATTCCAATCTCTTTACTAGATAAGGCTGTAACAATTTTCGCAGCGACTCCCGGTACACCATTAATCCCAGCACCAACAACTGATACTTTAGCACAATTTCTTTCCACAATTGGCTCATACCCTAATTCTTTTAAAATAGAAACAGCATGATTTGTTGTATCTTCTGTAATTGTATAAACGACACCGTTTGGTGAGATGTTAATAAAATCAACAGAAATTGACGCATTTGCCATTGCCTTAAAAACTTCGGCCTGCAGATTGTATTGATCCTTTTTGGCTTGAACTTTAATTTGGCTAATCTTCGCAACATGAGCAATTCCTGTAACAAGTCTCTCGCGAATATCGCTTCCCTCGTTTCCTTTGTTTACACTTGTCACAAGCGTTCCAAGTCCCTCGCTATATGTGGAACGAATACGGATCGGTACCTTGGCCTGCATAGCAATTTCCACTGCACGTGGATGAATAACTTTAGCACCTTGATACGCCATATTGCATACTTCTGTATACGATACGACCGATAACGGACGGGCACTTTCTGCAATACGAGGATCTGCTGTCATAATTCCTTCAACATCAGTAAAAATATCAACGAAATCGGCTTGTAAGGCCGCACCAAGCGCTGCTGCTGACGTATCACTTCCACCGCGGCCAATTGTTGTTATATCTCCATTTTTAGCTGCACCTTGAAAACCAGCAACAACGACAACATCATTGAACTCTAGCTCTTTCAACAGCCTCTCACATTTCATCTCTATAATCTTCGCATTAGAGTGGTCATTATTTGTTATAAAGCCTGCCTGAGCCCCCGTATAAGCAATTGCTTTAATTCCACTTTCTAATAGCATATTGGTAAAAACGACAGATGAAATCGTTTCCCCTACTGACATAAGTAAATCTTGCTCTCTCTTTGACAGAGAACTATTTATACCATTGACAAGTGATAACAAAGTATCCGTAGCATACGGTTCGCCTTTTCTTCCCATTGCAGATACTACAACAACCACTTTGTAGCCTGCTTGTAGCGATTGCTCAATGTGACGCTTCGCTTGTAATCGACTTTCTTCGTTCCGAACAGAAGTTCCACCGAATTTCTGTACGATGATTTTCATATCTACACACCTCAAATATAAGCCAGCTTTCCTAATCGGAAAGCTGACTAAAACTCTTATAACATCGAGTACCTATTATTTAACTGTTACTAGACCTAATTTTAAAAGACTTTCAGCAATTTGAACAGAGTTCCAAGCGGCACCCTTTAATAGGTTATCGGAAACAACCCATAAATGGAAGCCCTTATCTTCATCCAAATCTTTGCGGATACGACCAACAAAGACGTCATTTTTACCTACAGCAGCTGCTGGCATTGGGTAAATTTGTTCACTTGGGTTATCTTCTAATACAACACCTGGTGCTGAACTCAATAAATCCTTAATTTGGTCAACCGTTACACCGGCTTGATCTACTTCAATATAAACAGATTCAGAATGACCTGTTTCAACTGGAAGACGTACGCATGTAGCCGCTACAGCTAACTCTGGCATATGCATAATTTTCTTCGTTTCATTGATCATTTTCATTTCTTCAAATGTAAAGCCATTATCTTGGAATTTATCAATTTGTGGAATAACGTTGAAAGCAATTTGATAATGCTTTTTATCTCCACCAACCGGTAAAATTTTCGGTTCGATTTCTTTATTATCTAACAAATCGCGAGCTTGATCTTTCATTTCCGCAATCGCAGCTGCACCTGCACCAGACACTGCTTGATATGTCGATACAAGAACTTTAGATAAGCCATATGCTTGACGAATTGGCTCAAGCGCTACGACCATTTGAATTGTCGAACAGTTCGGATTCGCAATAATCCCATTATGTTTCTTTAAGTCTTCTTCATTAACTTCAGGTACGACTAGTGGCACATTCTCATCCATTCGAAAAGCACTCGTGTTGTCAACGACAATTGCACCGCGTTTAACAGCTTCTGGAGCAAGTTCCTTAGACACGCTACCGCCCGCGCTAAATAAAGCGATATCGATACCTTCAAAACTTTCTGGTTTCGCTTCTTGAACGATGACTTCCTCGCCCTTAAATGATAGTTTTGCACCAGCAGAACGAGCTGATGATAAGAAAATAATCTTCTTAATCGGCAAGTTTCTTTTTTCTAATGTTGAAATCATTTGCTGACCTACAGCTCCAGTTGCTCCTACAACCGCAATATGCAATCCTTGTGTCTCAGTCATTTATTAATACCCCTTTTCAAATCCATTAAAAATGATTGTTAGTTTTTTAATTACTTCTATTTTAGAATATCATCTATTTTAACATATGAACATTCCAAAGAAACAAACTTTTACAAAATATTCTGTCAAGAGGGGTGATTTTTTTACGTTAAGTCTTTAAATTTTTCGACAATCACAGGCTGCAGTTGCTCCCCCTTTAGGGCAGCAATAATTGTATCTCGAATCATACTCATTCGAGCGACCATCGAATTAGGCTTCTTGTATGGATCATCTTGACCATATGGAACAAAATACAAATCTTTAGCCGCCATCAACCTCATTAAATTAACCCCATTTAAACCTAACGCATCGTTCGTTGAAATTCCAACGACAACTGGACGATGATTGCGCATTGTTGCTTTCGCTGCCATTAATACCGGTGAATCGGTTAAAGCATTAGCAAGCTTACTCATCGAATTCCCGGTAAGCGGAGCAATCACCATACAATCGAGTGGCAATTTTGGCCCTAGCGGCTCCGCTTTGACGATTGTATCAACAACATGATGTCCCGTCAATTTTTCTATTCTTTCCACCCAATCTTCTCCACGGCCGAAGCGAGTTTCCGTCTGTTTCACAGTCGATGTAACAATCGGAATCACTTCCACTCCCTCATTGACTAATTTTTCTATTTCCGGAAAAACACTATCATAGGTACAATGCGAACCAGTTAAACCGAAACCGATTCTCTTTCCTTGGAGACTCATCTATTTCTTCCCCTTTCGTTCTTTCAAATCTTCTTGAATTAATTGACCAAGTGCATTTGCCAATATTTGTCCTGCCGTTTTCGGTGCAACAATACCTGGTAAGCTAGGGGCGAGCAATGCTTTTATACCTCGTTTTTCCGCAAAACGAAAATCAGTTCCTCCTGGCTTAGAGGCAAGATCAATAATTAACGTATGCACAGGCATATTCGCAAGAACGTTAGCTGTAAGAATAGGGAATGGGATCGTATTAATGACGATATCCGCTGTTTTTATTTCCTCAGCAAGATTGCTTAATTGAAACGGCTTTAATGCCATTTCTGTAATTCTCGCAAGATCCTCACTTTTTCTCGCACCAACCATCACTTTAGCCCCAAGTGCCTGAAAGGCTCTCGCTACGCTCATACCAACACGCCCAAGACCAAGTACTGCAACGGAAGACCCATGAATCGTAAAATCCGTATGCTGAATCGCCATCATAATTGTACCTTCAACTGTGGGAATGGAATTATAGATTGCTACATCATCTCTTTCAAATAAAGATACTTGTTTACGATTGGCTGCCTGCAAAATTCTATCTAAATAAGCGTTACTAATCCCTGTATAAATTGTGCAATGCGGGGGGGTCCTTTTTATGATTGCTTCCGTTAAAACCACGTCTTCGTTAGAAAAAATCGTCTCTACTTTTCCGTCTCCATCTGTTCCACGTACTGGTAGAATGACTGAATCTATTTCTCCAAAATTTACATCTTCCATTTTTTCTTTTACTGCACCTGTGAATGCGTGATCTAGCTGTTCAAATCCTACCAATAATAACTTTGCATCAAGCTCTGTCAGTTTTCGTACAACTTCAAGCTGACGCGCATCCCCACCAATCACAGCAATCTGCATACCTGTGAGCATTCAACCGTCACCTTCTTTTGTTCAAAACTTGCCAACTAGCGAGCTACCCGGCTGAGTTATTTATCAATAATACGTTTAATACTCTCCCATCTTATGTACCTCTGCCTAAAACGGTGAATGATTTTCGAAAAGTAAAATAGGCTCCTTCCTAAACAGCAAAAAAACCGCGATTTTACGCGGTTTTTCATCATAACTAATGCTCAGGCATATTTTCTTGAAAATCAATAATAACCATATCCGCTCCAACCTTTTTAATATCAGACCATGGAACGCGAATCTCCTGTCCGCTTTTCATCAGCCCAAACCATTTAACGGAAGGGATAATCAAAGCCGTTATTTGTCCACTTTCATCAAATTCTAAATCCGTTTGTCCAAGAACGCCTAATCGTTCAGCCCGATTCACATCAACAATTTCTTTTCCGCCTAACTCACTTAACCTCATGCTACTCCCCCTTTTTGACGCGTATATTCATATATATCCTGCTTATCCAATCATTAGAAGCGCTTTTCTTCCCTACAGGTCCTGTTAAATAACATAGTCTTCCTAAAAAAACTGCCTTTCTATGGAAGAAAGGCAGAGTAGGATTAATTTTTCCAATTTTCTAATGGACTTACTAAAGATAGCGAATGCTCTGTAAAAATACTGTTAGCTAGTTCAAAGACACGTTCTTTTGTTACTTCATCAATTTTAACAATAATATCATCTAACGAACGATGTTTTCCTAACATCAATTCATTTTTACCATTGCGGCTCATTCGACTGTTCGTGCTCTCTAAACTTAACATTAAGCTTCCCTTTAACTGTTCTTTACTATTGTTTAATTCTTTATCTGTAATTCCATCGCGTTTTAATGTAGCGAGCGTTTGTTGAATCGTTTCATACAAACTATCTAACTGATTCGCTCCTGTACCGCCATAAATCGTCACAATTCCGCTATCTTGATAGCTAGAGTGGTAAGAGTAAACAGAATAAGCTAAACCGCGCTCTTCACGTACGTCTTGGAATAAACGGCTGCTCATGCTGCCGCCCAGAATATTATTTAAAATAGTCAGGTTATACATATCTTCATCACCAATTTTCAACCCGTTAAACCCGAGACATAAATGCGCTTGTTCTGTTTCTTTTTTACGAATCAATTGATTTTGATGAAAATGCGGCTTCACGATTGCTGAATGCTCTTGTCCTCGTTCAAAAGAACCAAAATAGCTCTCTACTTCCTTAATAAACGTTTCATCTACATTCCCCGCAATAGAAATTACAACTTTATTGGGTGTATACATATCATGCACATATTGTTTAAGCGTTTCACTTGTAAAAGTAGAAAGCGTTTCTTCCGTACCTAGAATTGGAAAGCCTAATGAATGCTTTTCATATACCGCTTGACTTAATAGATCATGTACAATATCATCTGGTGCATCTTCATACATTTTAATTTCTTCGTACACAACATTTTTCTCTTTCTCTAACTCTTCAGAATCAAATGTAGAGTTAAAGAACATGTCAGAAAGTACTTCAAGAGCATGGCTTGCATGATTATCAAGTACCTTAGCATAGTAGCATGTATATTCTTTAGACGTAAATGCATTCACTTGCCCGCCGATGCTGTCAAATGATTCGGCAATTTCACGTGCACTTCTCGTCGTTGTTCCTTTAAAAAACATATGCTCAAGAAAATGCGAAATTCCATTCAGTTCCTTTGTTTCATTACGGGAGCCTGTTTTCACCCAAACACCAATGGCCGCTGAACGAACTGTTGGTATTTGCTCTACAATAATTCTTACACCATTTTGACAAGTATATTTCTTTATCAACAAACATTCCTCCTAATCTATGCTGCCCATACGAATCACTTATTTATAAGGAAGGATTCGTTTTTCATCGACCGCTTCTGAAACAGTCACAACATGTAAATCTTTCTTTTGAATATTCACAATTAATGTTTCCAATGATTTCGCTGTTGACTCTGTTGGATGCATTAAAATAAAGGCACCAGGATGAACCTTAGATAACACCCTTTGCTGCAGGACTTCCGGGCTAGGCTTCTGCCAATCAATCGTATCGACGCTCCACATAACTGTTCCCATGCCTAAATCTGCCGCGAGGCTAACCGTTTCATCGCGAAAGCTTCCAC
This sequence comes from Bacillus sp. JJ634, assembly GCF_036962285.1. NCBI lineage: Bacteria > Bacillati > Bacillota > Bacilli > Caryophanales > Bacillaceae > Bacillus > Bacillus sp. JJ634. The sequence continues at coordinate 168,747 of NZ_JBALMU010000024.1, read as the reverse complement.
TTGGTGGCGCAAACCATGTACTTCGCACTCCTGTCACAGCTTCAATCACTTCACTCGTTTTTCGAAGCTCTTCACGCGTTGCTTGGGTAGATAGAGTTTGCATATTGGGATGTGTATACGAATGATTTCCTATTTCATGTCCACCCTCTTTGATCATCTTCGCGAGTTCAGGATTGTTTTTTGTCCATCTTCCTTCTAAAAAGAAAGTAGCCTTGACATGATGCTCTTTTAAAACAGAAAGCATATCCTGTAAATATTCATTTCCCCAAGCTACATTAATTAAAAATGAAACAACCGGTTTATCTGGATGAGCTCTATAAAGCGGTGATGGCTTAAGTTCATGTAAATGCTTCTTTGGGGCTACTTGTCTATAAACAAGTTTACGTTCATCAAAGCTTCCCTTTTTCTTCATGGCTTCATAGGATGCTCGTACATCAATTTTCACCCCATTATATCCTGGTACAGCTTTCCACACCGAATCGATTCGTGCATCTTGTGGCTCAATCTCATACTTTTTAACCGACGATTTAATCGCAAACAAAAGCTCATCTTCCTGCATACTCGTTGCAATCGACTTATCTGTTAATCGAGTAAAATAATCATTTGTATATGGATTTTGCACTAATAACCATGATATACCTGCAATGGCACTTATCGCAACTATCTGCTTCCACTTATTATTCATTTTTTTGCCCCCTTCATACAAAAATGTATGAAAAAAGAAGACAAGGTATACCGAAAAGCGTTAGATGCCTTGGTCAGCTCGTGAAGAAAATAGGGAGTGACACGGAAGGCGCTCTTTGCCTATGCGAGGGCAATCATCTTTTTCACAGCGAGCTAGGCATCAAAGCTAGACAATACCGAAAAGCGTAGATGCCTTAATCCGTCTGCTAAGAAAGCAGGGAAATTACTCTTGAAGTAAACATCCTTTATACACAGAGTGTTGTTAAATGTCATTGTTGATTAATATAGCCATAGACGGAAAAAAGGCATGTGCGTTCCAATCGAAACCACATGCCTTCGTTCTCGCTTAAGATTGAGCTGGATTCGCCGCTTCTTTTTGCTCTTTTAAAACCGCTTTTCGAGAAAGATTTACGCGGCCTTGCTTATCAATTTCAGTAACTTTCACTAAAATTTCATCGCCAATTTTCACGACATCTTCTACTTTGCCTACTCGTTCTTCAGCAAGCTCTGAAATGTGAACTAAACCATCTTTTCCATTAAAGATTTCAACAAACGCACCAAATTTCTCAATACGCTTTACTTTTCCTAGGTATTGTTCACCGACAGCAACTTCACGAACAATATCTTCAATAATTTTCTTCGCTTTTGAATTCATTTCTTGCTCTGTAGAGGAAATGAATACTGTACCATCTTGCTCAATATCAATCTTCACGCCTGTTTCTTCGATAATTTTATTGATTTGTTTTCCGCTTGGTCCAATGACATCGCGAATTTTATCTGGATTAATAGACATTGTTAAGATTTTTGGTGCATAGCGTGAAAGCTCAACGCGCGGTTCACTCAGTGTTGCTAGCATTGAATCAAGAATATGCATGCGGCCTCGTTTTGCTTGCTGCAAGGCTTCTTCTAAAATCTCACGAGATAAACCATCAATTTTAATATCCATTTGAAGTGCGGTAACACCCTTCGCTGTTCCTGCTACTTTAAAGTCCATGTCTCCTAGATGATCTTCCATCCCTTGAATGTCTGTTAAAATCGTATAGTACTCACCAGATTTAACAAGACCCATAGCGATACCAGCTACCGGTGCTTTAATTGGCACACCTGCATCCATCATCGCTAACGTACTTGCACAAATACTTGCTTGTGACGTTGAACCATTGGATTCAAGTACTTCTGATACAAGACGAACTGTGTATGGGAAATCTTTTTCACTTGGGATAATTGGCTCAAGTGCTCGTTCACCAAGTGCACCGTGACCGATTTCACGACGACCAGGAGCACGAATTGGTCCTGTTTCCCCTACGCTGAAATGAGGGAAGTTATAATGATGCATAAAACGTTTTGATTCTTCTGTCCCAAGACCATCTAAAATTTGCACATCTCCAAGCGCACCTAATGTACAAATAGAAAGCGCTTGAGTTTGTCCGCGCGTAAAGAGACCGGATCCATGTGTTCGCGCTAATAAGCCAACTTCTGAAGAAAGTGGTCGAATCTCATCTGGGTTACGGCCGTCAGGACGCACTTTTTCTTCTGTAATTAAACGACGTACTTCTGCTTTTACTAATTTATTTAAAATTTCTTTTACTTTCTTCACTTTCTCTTCATCTGCTTCTTGCTCTTCATACTGCGCAAGAACATGATTTTTCACTTCAGTAATTGCATCTTCACGAGCATGCTTTTCTTGTACTTGAACAGCTTTATTTAAATCCGCTAAGCACATTGTTTTTATTTCTGCTTCAAGCTCCTCATTCACTTGATACAGCGTTACTTCCATTTTTTCTTTACCAATTTCAGCAGCAATTTTTTCTTGGAAGGCAATTAATTTCTTAATTTCCTCATGACCAAACATAATCGCTTCTAACATTGTTTCTTCTGGTACTTCTTTAGCACCAGCTTCCACCATGTTAATCGCATCTTTATTACCTGCTACCGTTAAATCGATATCGCTTTGTTCCATTTGAGCAACGGTTGGATTCACAACGAATTGTCCATCAATGCGGCCAACAACAACACCAGCAATAGGACCGTTAAACGGAATGTCTGATACTGAAAGTGCAAGTGATGAACCGAACATCGCAGCCATTTCTGAAGAACAATCTTGCTCCACACTCATAACCATACTGATACATTGAACATCATTACGGAATCCATCTGGAAACATCGGACGGATTGGACGGTCAATAAGGCGGCTAGCTAAAATCGCTCTCTCACTTGGACGTCCTTCACGTTTAATAAAGCCACCGGGAATTTTCCCAACAGCATACAATTTCTCTTCATAGTTTACAGTCAACGGAAAAAAGTCGACATTTTTTGGCTCTTTAGAAGCAGTTACTGTACTTAATACTGCTGTATCGCCATAACGGACTAAAACAGCTCCGTTTGCTTGTTTAGCTAACTGACCGATTTCAACCGTTAAATTGCGACCGGCCCAGTCAAATGAATACGTATGTTTTTCCTGTCCCATCTTAAATTAAACCCCTCTCTAACTCTTCACTTAGAGGTCTAGTACACCTACCAAACCTGTATAAAATACATCATATATGTTAAAATTTCATAAATCATATTAGAACCAAACTATTCCTATTATGCACGAAAAAAACAAGCATTAACAGCAAAATCAACGAAATATTAAAAACATTGCAAGTAATATATGTATAAATTGAAAAAAATCAAAATAGACGTCTGAAATCATACCGATTATTCCGATTGATTTACACCAAAAAAGCGGGAAATTTCCCGCTTTCTTACAAACAATTATCGACGTAAACCTAATTTGTTAATTAGAGTACGGTAACGAGTAACGTCTTTATTACGAAGGTAAGTTAAAAGGTTACGACGTCTACCTACCATTTTTAAAAGACCGCGACGTGAGTGGTGATCTTTCTTGTGAGTACGTAAGTGGTCATTCAAGTTGTTGATTTCCTCTGTAAGTACTGCGATTTGAACCTCTGGAGATCCAGTGTCAGTGTCGTGAGTTCTGAACTCAGCGATTAGTTCGTTTTTACGTTCTTGTGTAATAGCCATGTTTTTTTCCTCCTAAATTCTGTAGAATCACCAATTACCTAGTCTAGCGTCGGAGTTTCGCCTAGCCAAGCAATGGTTATTTTTCATACATTTAATAGAATACCGCTTTTTCAACTGAAATGCAAGTCAGGAAATTTAATTATTCACACTTTGAAAATATTTTTCAGCCTGTTGTTTATCAATTTCAATTTGGCTTACCAATTCTTCAAGCCCTGAAAACTTTTGCTCACTGCGCAATCTCTTATGCCATTCTACAACCACTGCAGACCCATAAATGTTTCGGTCAAAGCCCAGCACATGCACCTCAACAGATGGAAACTTTGGCTGTTGGTCATGAAAAGTTGGTTTATAGCCTACATTACAAACACCTTTATACCACTTGCCTTCAATTTGAATTCGCACTGCATATACGCCTGTAGCTGGGAATATATACACATCGCTTACTTCAATATTAGCTGTTGGAAACCCAAGCTTACGACCGCGCTTTTCACCATGAATAACATAACCTTTTGTTACATAATGACGACGAACAAGATGATAGAATTCTGTAAAATTTCCTTCAGCTAACGTTTTGCGAATTCTTGATGAACTTACTTTCTCATCTTCAAGCGTTTGTTTTTCAACAACTGTTTGAGTAAAACGGCCTTTCGCATAAAGAGGCAATGTTTCCATATTGCCTTTACCAAAATGACCATAAGAATAATCAAATCCTGCCACTACATGCTCAACATGTAAACCAACTAAATATTGATCAACAAACTGTTCAGGCGACACAGCGGCAAATTCTTTACTAAAATGAACAATAAATAAATAATCAATCCCTAACGATTCAATAATCGCTATTTTATCCTCTAAAGGCGTAATATAACGAATTGTATCGGTTGTGGTTCCTAACACCGCGGACGGATGAGGATCGAATGTCATCACCGCCGATTTACGGTGTGTGCTGTCCGCTATTTCTTTTGCATTCTTAATCACAATTTGATGACCTTTATGTACCCCATCAAAAAATCCGAGTGCCATCACAAGCTCAGGAAAATGATCCTGGGTAAACTGATGAGGGTGCGTTATCGCAATCACTTTCACCTTTCAATCTCCTCTTTCCAACGGCAGAACGGTCTATAATTCTAGTGCCAAAACTTTAATAGGTTTAATGAGGTTTTCTTTTGTTGGATGAACCTGATAAATAGCTAGTGCCCTTCCATTTTGATCCATCATGACAAAAGGTTCACCCTTTTCTATAGCTAATTCTTCTGGCTGAGCTAACACAGCTCCATTTAATACTTTCTTTGATACTTTATCATTAATCTGAAATTTCGGCAAATGAAACAAACCTTGTTCAAGTGGTCGTAAAAACGCAGCTGATTGCCCCAATTCCATCAATTCTTGAATTTGCTCTAACGTCTTGCACTCTTCAAGTGTAAAGCCTGCTGACTCAATTCTGATTAAATCCGACATATGGGCCGGATACCCTAATCTCTCGCCAATCATGACAGCAAGTGTACGAATATACGTCCCTTTAGAGCACCTTACTCGGAAACGAAAAGAAATTGTCTCACCGATAAATTCTTTTCGATCGTCTAAGAGCTCCAACTCATAAATCGTTACATTTCTTGTTGGACGTTCTACTTCAATACCAGCGCGCGCATATTCATAAAGTTTTTTGCCGTTTACTTTTACAGCAGAAAACATTGGCGGCGTTTGTTGAATCACTCCGGTTAAAGATTGTAACACCTCCAAAATTTGCTCGCGAGTAAAAGTTTCCGTCACTGTTTTTTCAGTAACTCGGTCTCCGCTCGCATCTTCAGTTGTTGTTGAAAAGCCTAACGTAACTTCTCCTTCATAGGCCTTGCCCGCTTCCGTTAAGTATTCAGCCACCTTCGTCGCACGACCAATACAAATTGGGAGTACTCCTGTTACATCTGGGTCGAGTGTTCCGGTATGCCCAACCTTCTTCGTTTTCAAAATTTTTCTTAGTTTAAATACACAATCATGAGAAGTCAGCCCTTTTGGCTTGAACAATGGCAAAATCCCATCCATCTTTTCTGTCACCTCTTTTTTCCGTAATCTATGTTGAACCATTTTGTTATTGTTTTTCAGTAACACTGTTATTAAAAAAAGGCCGACTCCATCATGCATGAGTCGGCCTCGATTTCAACACTTGATTATTCCTCATCCCTTACAGCGGGTTTATTCTCGGCATTGATTTGTGAAATCAATGTTTCAATTCGATTTCCATAATCAATGGATTCATCGAATTCAAAGAACAACTCCGGTGTTTTGCGTAAACGAATTCTTTGACCTACTTCGGAACGCATAAATCCTTTTGCTTTTTCCAAGCCTTTAAGCGTATCTTCCCTTTGCTTTGCATCACCTAACACGGAAATATACACCGTTGCTTGTTGAAGATCGCCTGTAACAGCTACATCAGTCACTGTGACAAAACCAACTCTTGGGTCTTTCAATTTGCGACCGATAATATCACTTAGCTCTTTCTTCATTTGTTCACCGATACGATTTGAACGAAGACTCATTCTATTCACCTCGCTAGCTTAAAGCCATTCTATATCTGTTATTGTGCGCTCGATTTCAGGAAATGAATCAAGAAAGTGAAGCGCATTTTGCAATTCTCGTTCCGTCGCCTTTCTAGAAGACGATACGGTAACAATTGCCAGCTTCGTTCGTTGCCATAAATCTTGATAATCCGTTTCTGAAACGGAAATATTATATTTTTGTTTCAGCCGTGACATTACACGTTGAAGCACGGCTCGCTTTTCTTTCAAAGAATGGGCGTCGTAAATTATGCATTCACAAAGGACTGCACCAACGATCATTTACGTTCAATCTCTTCCATTACATAGGCTTCAATAATGTCGCCTTCTTTAATGTCATTATAGTTTTTAATCGTAATCCCACATTCGTAGTTTGTTGCGACTTCTTTCACGTCATCTTTAAAACGTTTTAACGCATCAATTTCGCCTTCGAAGACTACAACACCTTCACGAATTAAGCGGACACCGCTATCACGAGTAATTTTCCCTTCAATAACGTATGAACCAGCAATTGTACCGATTTTCGATACTTTAAATGTCGTACGTACTTCAGCTTGACCGATAATTTTTTCTTCAAATTCAGGATCAAGCATCCCTTTCATCGCTGATTCGATTTCTTCGATTACTTTATAAATAATACGGTGCAGACGAACATCTACATTTTCTGATTCTGCTGCACGTTTTGCATTTACATCCGGACGTACGTTAAAACCAATTACGATAGCATTTGAAGCTGTCGCTAAAATAATATCAGATTCCGTAATTGCTCCAACACCAGAGTGAATGATTTTCACTTTTGCGCCCTCTACTTCAATTTTTTGAAGAGATGCTGCTAATGCTTCTGCAGAACCTTGTACGTCTGCTTTCAAAATAATATTTAATTCCTTAATGTCGCCTTGTTTCATTTGTTCAAATAATGTGTCTAGCGTTACGCGAGATCCTTCATTACGTTGTGAAACAAGCTGTCTTTGCGCACGAGTTTCCCCAACTTGACGAGCTGTTTTTTCGTCTTCAAAGACGATAAAACGATCACCAGCTTGCGGTACTTCGTTTAACCCTGTAATTTCAACAGGTGTTGATGGACCTGCTTCTTTTACACGTCGACCAAGATCGTTTACCATCGCACGAACACGACCAAATGTGTTCCCGACAACGATTGGATCTCCGATTTTTAATGTTCCATTTTGAACAAGAAGAGTCGCTACAGATCCACGCCCTTTATCAAGTTGCGCCTCGATAACTGTTCCGTTTGCTCTGCGAGTTGGATTTGCTTTATATTCTTCTACTTCACTTACTAACAGAATCATTTCAAGTAAACTGTCGATTCCATCGCCTTGTTTCGCAGAAATTGGTACGAAAATCGTATCGCCGCCCCAATCTTCAGGCACTAAACCGTGCTCGGTTAATTCTTGCATAACACGGTCAGGATTTGCAGCTGGTTTATCCATTTTGTTCACAGCCACGATAATTGGCACTTCCGCTGCTTTCGCATGGCTAATCGCTTCAACCGTTTGCGGCATAACGCCATCATCTGCTGCTACAACAATAATTGTAATATCCGTAACTTGAGCACCACGTGCACGCATCGTTGTAAAAGCTGCGTGACCAGGTGTATCAAGGAACGTAATTTTCTTATCGTTTACGTTAACTTGATAAGCACCGATATGCTGCGTGATTCCACCCGCTTCGCCTTCTGTTACTTTTGTTTTACGAATCGAATCAAGCAATGTTGTTTTACCGTGGTCAACATGTCCCATGATTGTAACAACCGCTGGACGCTCTTGTAAATCTGCTTCCTCATCCTCTGTTACTAGTGACTCAAGATCTGTTAAATCCACACGAATTTCTTCTTCTACTTCAACACCGTATTCCGCTGCAATTAATTCGATTGCATCTTTATCCAATGTTTGGTTAATTGTTGCCATAACGCCAAGCATAAACAATTTTTTGATAAGTTCAGATGGTTCGCGATGAAGTTTTTTCGCAAGCTCCTGTACCGTCAATGACTCATAAAACGTAATCTTAGCTGGAAGCTCTTTTTCCTTACGCTTTGGAGCTGGTGCTTGCTGCGTCTGTTGAGGTCTTTGTTTATTTTTGTTTCGGTTGTTTTTCCCTTTACTAAACTGCCCTTGACCTGGTTTTTTCGCTCCAGGACCAGCAACAGGTTTTTTCTTTACTTTTTCTTTATTCACTGTGCTTTTCGCATCAGCTTCTGCTTCATACTGTTCAACAGTTGAGCTTGTTTTTGGTACTTCTTGTTCTTGTTTTGGTTGTAATGATTCATTTAATTTTTGTACAGTAGAATCGTCTAATGCTGTCATATGATTTGTTACCTCTATATTCATTTCTTTAAGTTTTTCAATAATATCCTTGCTTGAAACATTTTTTTGCTTTGCATATTCATGTACACGCAATTTAGTCATACGTTCACCCCCGTAAAATTTAATCGAGCAGCGTTCGGAGTTTTTGTGCAAAACCTTCATCCAGTACCGCGACGACAACTCTCGCTTCTTTGCCAATCGCTTGACCAAGCAAAGACCTGTTCTCGACTCTTTTTAAAGGAACCTGATAATATGCGCACTTATCAGATATTTTTTTTTCTGTATTTTTAGAAGCATCACTTGCCAAAAGGACAAGCTTTGCTTTTCCGCTTCTAACCTCTTTGACGACTAATTCCTCACCAGAAATTAGTTTACGCGCTCGATTGGCCAAACCTAATAGAGACATCCATTGTTGTTGAGTCATGATGGTTAGTGTTTCTCCTTATCCACTAGTTCAAGCAATTGTTCATATAAAGAAGGATCAATTTGAACGCTGAATTGGTTAGCTAAGACGTTCTTCTTCTTAGCTAACTCAATAACATCACGATCAAGTGTTAAATAAGCACCACGACCTGATTGCTTACCAGTCAAATCAATACTTACTTCTCCTTCTTTTGAGCGAACGATTCGAATAAGCTCTTTTTTCGGCTTCATTTCGCCAGTTGCCACACATTTACGCATAGGAATTTTTTTTCGGGCTTTCAAATTCGCTCACCCCTTACTTACTCATTATCCTCAATAAAATCTTCTTCATCTTCCACATAGCTATCTCGGTTTAACAAAAATTCTTGCTCCTCAACCGGATAAATGCCAGCTTCGCGCGCTTCTGTTTCACTCTTAATATCGATTTTCCAGCCGGTTAGCTTTGCTGCTAAACGAGCATTTTGACCGCGTTTACCAATCGCAAGCGATAATTGATAGTCTGGTACAATAACCGTTGTCGCTTTCTCTTCTTCATTGACAATAACCTCAAGTACTTTAGAAGGACTTAACGCATTGGCAACGAAAACAACCGGATCTTCTGACCATTTAACAATATCAATTTTTTCACCTTTTAGTTCATTGACAATCGCTTGAACGCGTTGTCCCTTTTGACCAACACATGAACCAACTGGATCAACTTCTTCATTATCAGCATGCACAGAGATTTTCGAACGATCCCCCGCTTCACGAGCCACTGATTTAATTTCTACTGTTCCGTCAAAGATTTCAGGAACTTCGATTTCAAACAAGCGCTTTAACAGACCTGGATGTGAACGTGATACAAAGATTTGCGGTCCTTTTGATGTTTTTTCTACCTTTGTAATAAATACTTTAATGCGGTCGTGCGGCTTATACTGTTCGTTTGGCATTTGCTCATTGACCGGAAGCAATGCCTCAATCTTCCCAAGACTCACATAAATAAAACGAGAATCTTGACGCTGTACAATTCCCGTCATAATATCTTCTTCTCTATCAATAAACTCTGAATAGATGATGCCGCGTTCTGCTTCACGTACTCTCTGTGTTACAACTTGCTTCGCTGTTTGAGCCGCAATACGTCCGAAGTCTTTCGGTGTAACTTCCATCTCTACTACATCTTCAAGTTGGTAATTCGGATTGATTTTTTTTGCTTCTTCTAAGGAAATTTCAAGGCGTGAATCAAATACTTCATCCACTACGTCTTTACGCGCAAACACACGCATTGTTCCTTTTCCAAGATTTAAATCAATTCGCACATTTTGCGCCTGATTGAAATTGCGACGATATGCTGAAATCAGCGCTGCCTCAATAGCTTCAAGTAATACCTCTCTTGAGATTCCTTTTTCTTTTTCTAAAATATAGAGAGCATCCAATAACTCACTGCTCATGGTTGGTCCCCCTTACGGATTTTAATAATAAAATATACATATTAAGAGAAGCTAATGGCTAATCTTGCTTTAGCTACTTTGTCATATGGAATGACAACGGTTTTCTTTCTTGTCTTAATCTTGACTTCTAACGTAACTTCCTGACCGTCAAACGCCATAAGAGTGCCTTCAAATTCTTTTTCATTTAAAATAGGCTCGTATGTTTTTATGTACACATTTTTCCCGATTGCTTGTTGAAAGTCTTTATCTTTCTTTAAAGGTCTTTCTGCACCCGGTGATGAAACTTCGAGAAAATAATTTTGTGGAATAGGATCAACCTCATCAAGCTTTTCACTTAATTTTTCACTGACAGTTCCACAATCCTCAATATCTACGCCTGTTTCTTTATCAATGTAGACACGAAGGAACCAGCTTCCTTCCTTAACATACTCTACTTCGACTAATTCAAGTTGTAAATCCTCAAGAATTGGTGTGACAAGTTCTTCTACTACTTCGGTTACCTTTTTACTCAATTTGTTTCCTCCAAACATGTGGCTTACGCGCTTGGTAATGGATTATTCTAATAATGGGTCAATACAAACACGAAAGAGTGGGTTTCCCCACTCTTTCCATTGGTTCCTCTTAGTATTTCCACTAAAAATATACCACAATTCAGTAATTTATGCAAATTAACAAGTTTTTTAAAGCCTCTTGTCAAGCTGTATCAAAACAATGATAACTGATTTTGGTCAGGCAGCGATTCTAAGCAACCTTGTTTATCGAGATATTCAAGAATCGTTTTTGAAACTTTTCCTCGTTGTTGCAAATCTTCTTTTGAAAGGAATTCCCCTTCCTCACGAGCACGCACAATATTGATTGCCGCATTCGTTCCAAGACCTGGAATCGAGTTGAACGGCGGAATTAATGAATTGCCTTCAATAATAAATTCATCCGCACTCGATTTATATAAATCTACTTTAGCAAATGAAAAACCACGCTCACACATTTCGAGTGCTAATTCTAACACCGTCAACGTATTTTTTTCTTTTGTGGATGCATCTAGCCCTTTGTCATTAATTTCTTCAATTTTTGAACGAATGGCTTGCGAACCACGTGTCATCGCTTCAATTTCAAAATCCTCAGCTCGAACCGTGAAATACGCAGCATAATAAAGCAGCGGCAAATGGACTTTAAAATAAGCAATCCGAACCGCCATTAATACATATGCCGCAGCATGGGCCTTAGGGAACATATACTTAATTTTTTTACAAGAATCAATATACCATTCCGGGACTTCGTTCTTACGCATTTCGGCTTCAAATTCCTCTGATAGCCCTTTCCCTTTCCTTACTGATTCCATAATTTTAAACGCAAGCGATGGGTCTAAGCCTTGATAAATTAAATACACCATAATATCATCACGACAACCAATTACTTCGCTTAGCGTACACGTTTTATTATGAATCAAGTCTTGCGCGTTGCCGAGATATACATCTGTACCGTGCGACAATCCAGAGATTTGTACAAGTTCTGAGAAAGTCGTAGGCTTGGTATCTTCTAACATTTGACGCACGAACCTTGTTCCGAATTCTGGAATACCAAGCGTTCCTGTTTTACACATAATCTGTTCTTCTGTCACGCCTAATGACTCTGGACTACTGAAAATTTTCATTACAACCGGGTCATCCGTCGGAATGGTTTTTGGATCAATGCCGCTTAAATCTTGCAGCATCCGAATAACGGTTGGGTCATCGTGTCCCAGTATATCAAGCTTTAAAATATTGTCATGAATCGAGTGGAAATCAAAATGCGTCGTTTTCCACTCAGAATTGCGATCATCAGCCGGGAATTGAATCGGTGTAAAATCGTAAACATCCATATAATCCGGCACAACGATGATGCCTCCTGGATGCTGACCTGTTGTTCGTTTTACACCGGTACAGCCGGAAACGAGACGATCTACTTCCGCACCTCGATAATGAAGATTATGATCCGCTGCATATCCTTTCACATACCCATAGGCCGTTTTCTCTGCTACCGTACCAATCGTTCCAGCACGATAGACATATTCCTCACCGAACAGTACTTTTGTATAGTTATGAGCACGCGGCTGATATTCACCGCTGAAATTCAAATCAATATCCGGAACCTTATCCCCTTTAAAACCAAGGAATGTCTCAAACGGAATATCATGTCCATCTTTTTTATATCGCGTGCCGCATGCTGGGCAATCTTTATCTGGTAAGTCAAAGCCCGAACCGACTGAACCATCATCAAAGAACTCTGATTTTTTACAATTTGGACACACATAATGCGGCGGCAAGGGATTCACTTCTGTAATTTCTGTCATTGTCGCAACAAACGATGAACCAACGGAACCACGCGAACCAACTAAGTATCCATCATCGAGTGATTTTTTCACCAATTTATGCGAAATTAAATAAATAACCGCAAAGCCGTGTCCGATAATACTTTTCAATTCTTTTTCAAGTCGTGCCTCTACGATTTCAGGCAAATCTTCACCGTAAATTTTCTTCGCCATGTCATAACTCATCTCGCGCATTTCTTCATCAGCGCCTTCAATTTTTGGCGTATACAAATCATCTTTAATCGGCTTCACTTCTTCAATCATATCAGCAATTTGATTTGTATTTGTCACAACAATTTCTTTCGCCTTCTCTTTACCCAAAAACTGAAATGCTTTAAGCATTTCATCTGTCGTACGAAAATGAACATCCGGAAGTTTATGGCGATTTAACGGATTAGCCCCACCTTGTGAACCAATTAATATTTTGCGATAAATTTTATCATTTGGGTTTAAGTAATGAACATTTCCCGTTGCAACAACGGGCTTATTTAGTTTTTCTCCTAGCTTCACAATATTAGAAATAATCGCCTCAAGTGATTTTTCATCACGTACATACTCCATCTCTATTAAATGCTGATATACTTCCTTCGGATGTACTTCCAAATAATCGTAAAACTCAGCGAGCTCCTCAACTTCCTCAAAACCTTTTTGCATCATCCCTTCAAATACTTCACCTTTATCACAGCCGGATCCAACTAAAATACCTTCGCGATACTTTCGTAACTGCGAACGAGGAATACGCGGCACACGATAAAAATAATTTACATGCGAAAGGGAAATCAGCTTAAATAAGTTTTTCAAACCATCTTGTGTTTGAGCAAACAATGTACAATGATATGGGCGTGAACGTTGATAAGCATTTCCTTGTCCCATATTATCATTGAACTGCTGATGATGAGTAATTCCTTTTTCAGCTGCATCTTTGAGCATTTTCAACAATAAATATCCTGTTGCCTCAGCATCATAAATCGCACGATGATGCTGGGTTAATTCGATATCAAATTTTTTACATAACGTATTCAAACGATGATTTTTAAATTCGGGATATAAAAAGCGACCAAGTTCTAGCGTATCAATAACTGGGTTACTCGCCTTCGGATGTCCCATTTGTTTGTAACCAATATTTAAAAATCCCATATCAAAGGAGGCATTGTGCGCAACTAAAATACTATCGCCTGTCCACTCGCGAAACTTTTCTAACACCTCTGGAACATCAGGAGCATTTTCAACTAAATCATCGGTAATCCCCGTCAACTCAATTGTCGTTGCTGATAATGGGTGATGCGGGTTTGCAAAGGATTCAAATCGATCAATAATTTCTCCTTCTTTAATTTTCACTGCTGCAAGTTCGATAATCGTATCATAAACAGCGGAAAGTCCCGTCGTCTCTACGTCAAACACAACATACGTATCATCAGCTAACACTCGATTGGCTTCGTTATAGGCAATCGGCACACCATCATCAACCAGGTTTGCTTCAACACCGTATAAAATTTTTATCCCATTCTTTTTGCCGGCACTATACGCTTCTGGAAAGGACTGAGCAACTGCATGGTCCGTAATAGCCACCGCCTTATGGCCCCACTTCGCTGCTTGAGCAACAAGTGCGGAAGTCGGAGTAACGGCATCCATTTGACTCATCGGTGTGTGCAAATGAAGCTCTACTCGTTTTTCTCCTTCTGAGGCTGTATCTTGACGACCTATTTTCGAAATTTCATTAATATCATTGGCGATCATCACGAGGTCACGAACGAATGTATCGTTCTGAATGCTTCCTTGAGCACGTACCCACATTCCTTTTTTTACGCGAGAAAGCATAACCGCATCTTCTTTATCGCGCGAAAACACTTTAACAAGGATAGAACTTGTATAGTCCGTCACTTTAAACGTCAACAAACTACGCCCACTGCGAAGCTCCTTCACTTCAGCATCAAACACAAATCCTTCAATCGCAATTCGGCGTTCTTCATCAATAATTTCCTCAATGCGACGGAAATCTGCATCTTCCTTAATTGTATAACCGATTTTAACAGGTCCTTCATACACACTGTCATCCACTGCTTGTTCTGATGCTTTCTTCTGCATTTCAACGAGTGCAGCAAATGCTTTGGCTTCATCTTCTTTTTGCTTCTCTTCAAGAAACTGTTGATAATCTTCTCCGCTCTCTTCAGGCAGAACTTCTGCCTCCAGTGATAGCGTCGGAAAACCGTAAGATTGATAAATATCTGAAATAAAACGCGAATATTTTTGCTTCAATTGTCCCGCTTCTGCCGCATTGCGGGCATTCACCATAAGACGATGACCAACAACCTTTGGCTCCTGTCCCTGTAAAAGAGATAATAATGCAGGAGACATGCCCTCAAGCTCCCCTAAACACTGCCTCCAGTAGTCCTTAACTAATTCTTCACTCATCTGTGGATTTACAACGTTAAGTGAAAAGGACACATTGGCAATCTGAGCAAAAGTACTCGTTAACTGTGTTCGAAGGCGCATATGCACGCTAGACGGTATTAGTTGTTGAAGCTTAAACAGAAAATGCCACGTTTTCGATTGTCGCTCAATCGATAACTTTTCAATTTCAGCCCCATTAAAAAATTGAACGAACGCATCGTCCGTTAAACCTAGTTGCTGGAGCAAGAGTTGAAATCTTTCTCGACCGCTATTTTGATCCATTCTCTCTCTCCTTATCTTAAATTTTTCTTAGAAATCCTTTTTGAACAGAGGTTATTATACCATACTCGAACACATTGTATGGATTAGAAACAGACAAACAAAAAACACCATTCATATGAATGATGTCTTTCGTGTCTATATGATTACATTAACCTAATAGCTCTCTAATTTTCGCTGCTAATTCAGAGCGAGTAACTTCTACTACTTCGCCTGACTTACGAATTTTCACTTCCAAAATACCTTCTGCTGCTTTTTTACCAACCGTTACGCGAATTGGAAGTCCAATTAAATCAGAGTCAGCAAATTTTACACCAGCACGTTCTTGACGGTCGTCCATTAATACATCAAAACCTGCAGCTTTTAATTCCGTATACAATTCTTCCCCAACAGTCGCTTGTGTCTCATCTTTCATATTCACTGGAATTAAATGCACTTGATATGGAGCAATATCTCCCGGCCAAACTAAGCCTTTTTCATCATTGAATTGTTCCGCAATCGCTGCAACCGTTCGAGACACCCCAATACCGTAACATCCCATAATCATCGGCTGTGTACGTCCATTTTCATCAAGATATACAGCATTCATTGCCTCAGAGTATCGTGTACCAAGCTTAAAGACATGACCAACTTCAATTCCTTTGGCAAATTGAATGGTACCGTTTCCGTCTGGAGAAAGATCTCCTTCTTGAATAAAACGAAGGTCCACATAAGCCGTTACAGTAAAATCACGGCCTGGATTCACATTGATATAGTGATAATCTTCTTCGTTCGCACCTGTAACTCCATTAACAATTGTCTCCACAGCTGCATCCGCAATAACCTCTATACCATCGCTTACACCGATTGGACCCAATGAACCAATTGCACAGCCAAGAATTTCTTTCGTAGCCTCTGGCTCAGCAAGCTCCACAACAGAAGCATTATAGTAATTTTTCAATTTAATATCATTAACTTCATGATCGCCGCGAACTAACACAACAACCTGTTTATCATCGACTTGGAACAGTAATGTTTTAATGCATTTCGTTGCATCAGTATCTAAAAATGCGGATACTTCTTCAATCGATTTTTGTCCAGGTGTATGCACTTTCTCAAGCGCTGCTTCTGCTTCTTCAGATTTTTCATATCTCGTAATAACCGGCGCCATTTCTACATTCGCCGCATAATCAGAGCTATCTGAATAAGCAATCGTGTCTTCTCCAATGTCAGAAAGAACCATGAATTCGTGAGTATCTTTTCCTCCCATCGCACCTGAGTCCGCAATAACTGCACGGAAATTTAATCCGCAGCGAGCGAATACATTCGAATACGCTTGATATAATCGGCTATATACTTCATCCAAGCTTTCTTGACTTGCATGGAAAGAATACGCATCTTTCATAATAAATTCACGGCCACGCAATAATCCGAAACGAGGACGTTTTTCATCACGGAATTTCGTTTGAATTTGATATAAAGTCAATGGCAAACGTTTATATGATTTTACTTCATCACGAATTAAGCTCGTAATGACTTCTTCATGTGTCGCTCCTAGTGCAAACTCACGATTATTTCGATCCTTTAAACGCATTAGCTCTGGCCCGTATGTATACCAACGACCAGACTCTTGCCAAAACTCAGCTTGTTGAAGGGCTGGCATTAATAGTTCAACTGCACCCGCATTATCCATTTCTTCACGAACAATCGCTTCTACTTTTTGTAACACTTTTTTCCCAAGCGGCATAAAGCTGTACACACCACTTGAATTTTGTCTCATATATCCTGCACGCAGTAACAACTGATGGCTCTTAATTTCAGCATCAGCAGGAACTTCTCTCAATGTAGGAATTAATGTCATACTTTGCTTCATCTTTGCACCTCTTCAAATACACATTTATACAAAACGAATATGGCGTTTTAAAGCCACCATTTATTTATGAAGGAATATATAGCAGAAGCATTTCCACTCACCCAATAAGGTTGCAGCACTTATTAAGTTTAGCGCAGCTCCACCTTTTTCCTTCAACCAAACAAAGCGCTTCTTAAAATCGAGCGCTGAAAAGAAAACAGTTCTTATCATCAAATAAGATTATACCGTACGATTTAGGAGGAAAACAAACTATTTTTAGAAAAATACGACTTGTCACTCCTAATGGAAAAGCCGATATCCATTCCTTATGCTTTACTTCTTTTAAGAAATTAAACTTTTTCTCCTACTCCACGATACCCCTCCCCCCTGCTGATGAAGGCGAAATAGCTGTAGTAAACTATTTTTTGATAAAACAATTCAGGGCCCATTTTACTTGAAATCAAGGTTCCAGAAATCTTTCGGCCTAGTCATAACAATACAAAAAAATCAGCAGAAAATCTTCTGCTGATTTCATTCATTCTATGAAAAAGCGCTGAATATCATTCCATGTTACAACAATCATTAACAGCATCAATAAAGCAAAACCAATGACATGTACAAGCCCTTCTTTTTGACGATCAACTGGTTTCCCTCGTAAAAACTCTACTAAGAAAAATAAAAGTCGTCCACCATCTAAAGCCGGTAGTGGGAGAAGATTCATAATTCCAAGGTTAATACTAAGAAGTGCTGCCCATTTCATTAAAACAAAAATCCCTTGTTGCGCCACTTCTTCTGTTGATTTATAAATCCCAACTGGACCAGACAAACTATCAATCGTAAAGCCGCCTGTTACAAGGTCGCCGAGAATGATAAAAATTTGCTTTGTCCAAAAATATGTTTGTGTAAAACCATATTGAATCGATTTTAAAATATCTTTTTCAACCGGCGGGTACACACCAATAATACCAATCGTTTTACCTTCTCGTTCGATTTCCTTAGGCACAACTGGAATCGTTAATGTTTCACCATCACGAACGACAACAAATTCAATTTCTTTCCCAGGGTTACCTTGAATATTTTCTTGCACATCTGTCCATGATGAAACTTCCGCCCCGTTCACCGATTCAACGCGATCTCCTGTTTGCAAGCCTGATGTAAGGGCCGGTCCATCTTCCGTTAACTTACCAAGCTTAGCTTCATCCACTTCCACCCCTTGAAACAAGCCAATAATAAGGAAGATAAAGAACGCCAACACAAAGTTCATCATCGGCCCAGCAAAAATCGTCATAGCACGGTGTCCAAGTGATTTAGAAGGAAATTGACGATCATATGGTGCAATTTGATTTTCTACTCCATTTTCTACGATAACAGCCTGAGGATGAATCGAAAATGATTTAAGCGTCTCTTCATCTCCTTCCTCAAATCCTGTTAAAAACAGTTTATGATCAAGATCCACTCGTTCTACTTCCACTAAACGAATATCTGGGTATTTATCTTTATTATTTAAAATAATTTTTGTAACATTTTCTTCTTCATCCATTACTAATCCAACACGATAACCCGGCTTAAGGTCCACGTTATCCGCATCTTCACCAGCCATTCGAACATAGCCGCCAAGCGGCAATAAACGAATGGTATATTGCGTTTCATTCTTTTTATACGTAAACACCTTTGGACCCATTCCGATGGCAAATTCACGACATAAAATACCAGCACGTTTAGCAAACACTAAATGCCCTAACTCATGAAAGAAAACAAGCGCTCCAAAGATAACGATAAACGCCAAAAGAGTTTCTACTGTTTGCAAAGCCCATCACCTCTTTTTCAATAATAATGTATGAATCAACTGTCTTGTTTCTTGATCGACTTCTTGAATCGTTGTTAAATCCGGATGAGCAATAACTTGATGGCGATTCATCGCTTGTTCAATCAACATCTCAATATCTAAAAAGGATATTTGTCCAGCTAGAAAAACAGCTACAGCGGCTTCATTAGCTGCGTTTAACACCGTTGGCATTGTGCCGCCCATTTTACCGGCGTCATAGGCATATCGCAAACAAGGGTATCGATCAAAGTCCATTTCCGCAAAATGCAGCTTGCTAAAATCGGCTAAATTTAATCGTTTTCTTCCGACAAGCGGCAAGCGATCTGGATATGTGAGCGCATATTGAATTGGAACGCGCATATCTGGTGTACCGAGCTGTGCCATGACACTTGAATCATGAAATTCAACCATCGAATGAATCACACTTTCTCGGTGCAATAGTACATCAATTTGTTCATATGGTAGATCAAATAGCCAATGCGCTTCAATGACTTCTAGCCCTTTATTCATCATCGATGCCGAATCGATTGTAATCTTGGCTCCCATTGACCAATTCGGATGATTCAGCGCTTCTTCTACTGTTACCCCAACTAACTGTTCACGCGTCCGATCGCGAAAGCTGCCGCCAGAGGCTGTAATGACAAGACGTTCAATATTCTTCTCCTGCTCCCCCTGCAATGCTTGAAAAATAGCTGAATGCTCGCTATCTACCGGAAGCAGCTGTACGCCGGCTTGTTTGACAGCATTCATAACAAGATGCCCTGCTGTCACCAGTGTTTCTTTATTAGCAAGAGCAATGTCTTTACCAGCTTCAATCGCTTGAAGTGTTGGACCAAGGCCTACGCTGCCAATTACAGCATTCACCAAAATAGAAGCCTTCTCATAAATTGCTACGGCGACAAGTCCTTCTTCTCCATACATGAAAGTCATGTGTTCATGACCAAATTCACTCTTTAACGTATCACAGTCTTCTTTTGTGTGTACAGATACAAGCTCCGGCTTAAATTCGTTTATGTATGTTCTTACTAAATCTATGTTTCTTCCCGCTGATAACGCAACTAAACTAAATTGTTCGGGATGATTTCGTACAACATCGATTGTTTGTTGCCCAATCGATCCTGTTGCCCCTAACAAACTAATATACTTCAATTCCCATTCCACTCCTAACGACTACTCGACACACGCTTATTTATATCTTTATTACCAAATATGAAATAAATGTAGAATTGGCAAAATAAATATTAAACTATCCATTCGATCTAAAATTCCACCATGTCCTGGCAGCAGCTTCCCTGCATCCTTCACACCATAATGGCGCTTATAAGCGGATTGAACAAGATCGCCTAATTGACCAAATATCGATATTATAAGGCTCATCACCAATACTTTAACTAAAGAAAACGAATCCTCAAAAGATGTAAATAAATAAAATCCTATTCCCACAATGAGACCGAACACCAAGCCGCCGAAAAATCCTTCAATCGTCTTATTCGGACTGATTTCCGGCCACAACTTCCTCTTACCAATCGCTTTACCGACAAAGTAAGCACCTGAGTCCGTTGCCCAAATCGTGAACAACGCATAGAAGATATATACTAGCCTAGCTTCACGTGTCACATACATAAAATAAAAACCGATGCCCACGTATACAATCGCTAATAATAAAAATCCAGCATCATCAAATGTAAAGCGATTTTTCGATACAACAGAAAAAATTAAAAATAATAGCCCGCCAATTAGCATGATTTGAGTTTTATCATAATCATTGTTTGTTAAAAAATTTGTATACTCCTGCGGCAATAATATAATCCACAATAATACATACGAGATAACTGACACAAAGGAAAGTTTGTGCAAGTTCTTCATTCTTAATAATTCATATAATCCAATTGTAGCCATTGCATACACTAACAGCAAAAATGGCAACTTCCCAACAATCACAAGCGGAACAAAAATGGCCGCTGCAATGATTGCTGTAATTATTCGTTGCTTCATACCTCTATTAATCCTCACCTTCTAAATTAAACGCCACCGTATCTCCGCGCACGCTTTTGATACACTTCAATCGCTTCAAGCAAATGTGTTTCATTAAAGTCCGGCCATAATACTTCAGTAAACCATAATTCCGTATAAGCCAACTGCCATAACATAAAATTACTCAAACGAATTTCACCACTTGTCCGAATTAATAAATCCGGATCTGGCAAAGTGCCTGTCATTAAATAACGAGAAAAGACATCCTCTGAAATGTCACCCTTTAATATACCCTTTTGTGCATCTTTTAAGACATTATTCACGCCCTTTACAATTTCAGCGCGGCTGCCATAGTTTAAGGCAAAATTTAAAACTAAGCCATCGTTATCTTTCGTATCATCGATTGCCCTTTGAACCGCACGCTGAGTATGGGCCGGAAGAGTAGTGAAATCACCAATCATTTCCACTCTTACATTTTCTCGAATTAACTCCGGCAAAAACGAACCTAGAAATTCTTCAGGCAATTTCATCAAGTACTCTACTTCGGTCTTTGGTCGTTTCCAATTCTCTGTAGAAAAAGCATAAACGGTTAACGCACTAACCCCCAATTGATTAGCCATTCTCGTAATCTTACGAACAACTTTCATTCCTTCATGATGACCGGCCACACGAGGAAGTGCTCTTTTTTTGGCCCAACGTCCGTTCCCATCCATAATGATTGCAATATGCTGAGGAACTCCAAACTCTCTTATACGCTGAATTCGATCTGTTAAATCGGAAGAAGCATCCTTCTTAACGAAACGCTTCCATATTGAATACATATTCTAGTCCCCCAATAAATACACTTTATAACAGCAACATCTAGATTATTATACTAAACAAAACGTCAGTATGCGAAAAACATTCTTTTTAAAAAGCAAAAGAATTTACTTAATCATATCAAAAAAAGCAAAGAACTCCTATTATTATTACAAAAAAGACTCGTTTCCTGATTAAAAAATAGGCCCATTACCTCTATTCTTTTCACTCGAAATATGTAACTCCTTCAAATAAAAAAGAGCCTTCTCCACCCTCATGTATGCAGCAACATTTCGCAAGATCATAAAAAAGGTTCTCAACCGCTGTTATTGCATAACATGTTTTATGGATTAGGCTCTTTTTCTCAATACACTTATCTAAAAATAAGTATCTAGCTCGATTATACAGCTAAAATTTCTTGTTCTTTATCTTTCGTAATATCATCAATTTTGCTGATATGTTGATCCGTCATTTTTTGGATATCATCTGCATACCCACGTAAATCGTCTTCTGTAATTTCACCGTTTTTCTCAAGCTTCTTCAGGTCATCATTTCCATCGCGACGAATGTTACGAATAGCAATTTTCGCTTCTTCCGCTTCTTTCTTCACAACTTTTACAAGCTCTTTACGGCGCTCCTCTGTTAAGGCAGGAATAGCAATCCGAATTAATGAACCATCATTTGTAGGATTTAATCCTAAATCTGATTTTAAAATCGCTTTTTCAATTTCACCCAAAATAGTTTTATCATACGGTTGAATAACTAAAAGCCTTGCCTCTGGAACTGAAATACCCGCCAATTGGTTAATTGGTGTCGGTGCACCATAATAATCAACGAAAACTTTGTCAAGTAAAGAAGCATTAGCACGGCCCGCACGGATTGTAGCTAATTCTCTTGTATATGCACTAATCGCTTTTTCCATTTTCGTTTTTGCATTTGAAATGACTTGTTTTGGCATCTTATTTCCCCCTTACGATTGTTCCTAAAGTTTCACCTAATACAGCGCGTTTAATATTACCTTTTTCCATGATTGAGAAGACAATTAATGGAATGTCGTTATCCATACAAAGCGATGATGCCGTTGAATCCATAACTTCTAACCCTTCTTTTAGCACATCTAAATAAGAAAGTTCATCATATTTCACAGCATTTGCATTTTTCACTGGGTCAGCATTGTAAACACCATCTACGTTATTCTTCGCCATTAAAATAACATCTGCTTCAATTTCGGCTGCTCTAAGTGCTGCCGTTGTATCAGTAGAGAAGTACGGATTCCCTGTACCTGCTGCAAAAATAACAACTCTTTTCTTTTCCAGATGACGAATCGCTTTTCTGCGAATATAAGGCTCGGCTACTTGTCTCATTTCAATAGACGTTTGGACGCGCGTCTCAATTCCAAGCTGCTCTAAACTGTCTTGTAAAGCTAACGAATTCATAACCGTTGCCAGCATTCCCATATAGTCGGCATTCGCACGGTCCATGCCCATTTCACTTCCAATTTTCCCACGCCAAATATTACCGCCTCCAACAACAACGGCTACTTCTACGTCTAAATCCGCTACTTCTTTTACTTGCTCAGCAATAGACTTAATCACTTTAGGATTAATACCAAAGCCATCTTCACCGGCTAATGCTTCACCACTTAACTTTAAAACGACACGTTCATATTTCGCGTTACTCATAAGAACCTCCAACTATGTAATCTTCTTTTGAAAAGCACAACCGGCTCAATCAAAACCAGCCGCTTACGCCTAACATCACGAAAGCATAATCAGCTTAATCATGACGGTTCAAAAATAGGGAACACCATAGTGTCCCCTATTCAATCCTTTTTGTTACAATTAGTCTTTTTTCACTTGCGCCATTACTTCTTCAGCGAAGTTATCTTCGCGTTTTTCAATCCCTTCGCCTACTTCGAAACGAATGAATGATTGAATTTTTCCGCCTTTTGATTCAACAAATTGACCTACTTTAACATCTGGGTTTTTAACAAATGCTTGTTCATTTACACAGATTTCTTCGTAGAACTTGTTAATACGACCTTCTACCATTTTAGCAACGATTTTTTCTGGTTTACCTTCGTTAAGCGCTTGTTGTGTTAAAACTTCACGCTCACGTTCTAATTCGCTAGCATCTACTTGGTCGCGAGAAACATATTTAGGGTTGATTGCTGCGATGTGCATAGACACGTCTTTCGCTGCTTCTTCATCAGTTGTTCCTTCAAGAACAGAAAGTACAGAGATACGTCCACCCATGTGAAGGTATGCACCGAAAGCATCGCTATCTGTTTTTGTTACTACTTCGAAACGACGTAAAGATAATTTTTCTCCGATTGTAGCAATTGCAGCATTGATATGATCTGCAACTTTTGCACCATTTTCCATTGTTTGCTCAAGCGCTGCTTCAACAGATTCAGGATTATTAACAAGAATGTGATTTGCAAGCTCTTTTACAAGCGTTTGGAACCCTTCGTTTTTCGCAACGAAGTCTGTTTCAGAGTTTACTTCAAGGATTACTGCTTTGTTTCCTTCAACAAGGATAGAAGTTAATCCTTCCGCCGCAATACGATCACCTTTTTTCGCTGCTTTCGCAATTCCTTTTTCGCGTAGGAAATCAATCGCTTTTTCCATATCTCCATCTGTTTCTACAAGTGCCTTTTTGCAGTCCATCATACCAGCGCCTGTTTTTTCGCGCAATTCTTTAACTAACTGTGCAGTGATTGCCATATTATTACTCCTCCTCAATACGGATACATTTTATTCAATTTGTTATTATTTTGCCAAAAACTACATAATTTTATGTAGGTGATAATTTTGCAAAAAAAAGGGATAAAAGGCATTATCCTCTTATCACCTTTTTTGTGGCTCAATTAAGCAGTTGTAGTTTCTGTTTCAATTGCTGTTTCTTCGCCTTGCTTAGCTTCTAAAATAGCATCTGCCATTTTACCTGTTAATAACTTAACAGCGCGAATCGCATCGTCATTCGCAGGAATAACTACATCGATTTCGTCTGGATCACAGTTTGTATCAACAATACCAACAAGTGGAATGTTTAATTTATGTGCTTCAGCTACAGCAATACGCTCTTTACGTGGGTCGATAACAAAGATTGCGTCTGGAATAGACTTCATTTCTTTAATACCGCCTAAGAATTTTTCTAAGCGATCCCACTCTTTTTTAAGTTGAATAACTTCTTTTTTAGGAAGTACGTCGAAAACGCCATCTGCTTCCATTTTTTCGATGTCTTTAAGACGTTTAATACGCTTTTGAATTGTTTCAAAGTTTGTTAAAGTTCCACCTAACCAGCGTTGGTTTACATAGAATTGACCTGAACGAATCGCTTCTTCTTTAACTGATTCTTGAGCTTGTTTTTTCGTACCTACGAAAAGAACAGTTCCTCCGTTAGCTGCGATTTCTTTAACGAAGTTGTAAGCTTCTTCAACCTTTTTCACTGTTTTTTGTAAGTCGATGATGTAAATTCCGTTACGCTCCGTGAAGATATATTTCTTCATTTTTGGGTTCCAACGGCGTGTTTGGTGCCCGAAGTGTACACCAGCTTCAAGCAATTGTTTCATTGAAATAACTGACATTATAATTTCCTCCTAAATGGTTTTGTTTTTCCTCCGCTTCGGTCATTTTCCTACAGAAACTGTTATGCACAGCACCATCTGTTTGAATCGCAAAGCGTGTGTATTAACACCATTTCATAATATAGCATACATGTAAAACACAATCAAGTACTATCTATTCATTTAATTTGAAACTTTAGTAAAAGTTCAATTTCAGTTTTTCCTCGCTTTAAGGATTTTGCAATTTCTTCAACTGATAAACCTTGTTCTAAAAGCACAAGCGCCTGTTCATGAAGAGTTGGTTCTAAGGGGAGAGCCTCCCCATTTAGCGACGTTTGTAACGTATCAGAAAAGCTTGGATGCACACTTTCGTTCCGTTTATCCATCTCCTTCTCTTTCGATTCAGCTGATAGCTCTAAACGATCATTCTTAGGAATCGGCAAATCGAATTCTCTATCCTCTTGTTTAAGTGATGGATTTGTATAAGCAGCTACTGCTTTATGCTTTATCGTATGTACCGCTGCCTCCTCAGACTTTTCAATGACAACGGCAGTTGCCGCATGAGACGACTCTATTTGTTGTTCTTTGTTTTCTTTAGCTTCTGTCAATCCCTTTTGCATAAGCTTCTCTAGCAAAGCTTCGTTTTCTTCTTTCATTTCTATAATATAACCTGTCATTAACTCTTCCATTTCTGCAATAACAGCCTTTTGATTTTTTTCCGCTTGATGAAAACGATTTTGACGTGCAAATAAAACAATAATGGCAAATATCGTAAAAACATTCAAAAGAAAGAGTATAAACATGAATAATACTGACATAGAATCCCTCTTAACCGGAATCGTCCATCGCTTGCCCTTGGTAAGGATAAGGCCGACTTTTGTCCGGTAGTTTTTTCTCTTTTTCTTTTTATTTTGCTTTAAAAACGGTTCTATTAATCGTGCTTTACACCTTGCATCATATTGCGCAATTTATAAATGGACCTTGAATGAATTTGTGAAATTCTTGAGGTAGATAACCCCATTACTTGACCGATTTCGGTTAAAGTGAGTTCTTCTTTATAAAAAAGTTGTAGAACAAGCTGCTCCTTCGCATTTAATGTTTCAATCATCTTAGATAATTCTACATACGATTCTTCTTGTAACAAATAATCTTCAGGAAGCCTTGCATGCTCATCTTTTATATGAAAACTAGCACTTTCTTTTTCTTCTTGATCTTGTGGGTGCTCATCTATAGACAACACATTAGCAAAAAAGTTTTCATTTAATGCGGCATATACATCATCTTCTGAAATATTCATCTCTGCAGCAACTTCTGCTGGCGTAACATTCCTCATTAGCTTTTGCTCTAGTTTTTCGATAGTCGCTTCAATTTTTTTTGATTTTTCCCTTGCACTGCGCGGCAGCCAATCTTCTTTTCTTAAACCATCAAGAATAGCCCCTCGAACGCGAAAAGAAGCATATGTATCAAATTTAAAGTCTCGCTCTGGGTCAAAACGTTCTAACGCATCAAACAACCCCATCATCCCTAAACTTCTTATATCATCACGACTAACATTTTTTGGCAGATTAACAGAGATGCGCTGCACATGATAAGAAACAAGCGGAAGATATTTTTCCACTAATGTATTTCCCGCTTGTGGATCGCGACAGTCAATCCAATTTTTCCAACATAACTGCTCTTCTCCGATAGTCAGCTGAGACATGGGATTCCTCCTAACATCTTTTTAATATAAGGCCAGAGAAAGTTACTTTTTGAAGCTTTTTTTCAACTAGCCTTTACCTAATCCAATGAAAAGTGATTTAATCTATCATTATATATTTCTCATACCTTTATTAACGGTGCGAATAGTAAGCAAACAAGTTTTGGGATTAAATTCAATCGTTCGTCCGCTATTCCCCCCGACATCTTCCGCTATAATTGGAATATTTAAATTAGCTAATCCCTTTCGAACAGCCTCTACATTTCTGGGCCCGATTCGCATCATATCTCCACCGGAGAAGAATTGAAACATTTGTGCACCGCCAGCCATTTTTGCTTGTAATACCGAAGCTCTCGCACCCTGTATTACAAGTCGATCAACTAACTCTTTAATCGCTGTGTCAGCAAACTTAGCCGTATTGATGCTGCCAGATTTAGCAAGAGATGAATCCGGCAGCATCACATGAGCTAGTCCAGCTAGTTCTTTCTTTTCATCATAAACAATAACGCCTACACATGAACCTAAACCTGATGTTCGTATCAATGATGGAGATTTAACAATATTCATATCCGCTATTCCAACTTTCACAATATGGGGATCTCTCAGCTCAACCATCTGTCGCCACTCCTAATGAGTTAAAAATAACTTCAAAAGAATCTGGATCAGGTAATAAAAAGAAATGGCCATTCATCGCACCTGATCCATCCCCTTCCTTCTCAAGAACCGTATCAATCACAATCGCATAATCACTTACTTGCGAAAGCTCCAATAACCCAAAGCTAATCGTTGCACCAACCATGTCAATCGTAAGCGATGGTACAGATGGATAGAGATGTAAATTAGTAAAGTCAGACAGCGAAGATAAATAAGAACCGGATAAAATATTTCCTAACTCCTGTAAACAAGACAATGGCATTTCTGAGTGGGGGGACTCTGATTCAAAAGCGAATGAATCATTCCCAATCATCCGTTGAATAAAATAAGTAGCAGCTGGCAGGGATAGAATAAAGAACATGCTTCCAGTCACATCCCCCTCAAGCCTTAAAAATACGCTCGCAACTACATTTTCCGAACCGCCTGCCAATTCCATCATTTGATCGAAAGAAACAATCCGTACATTAGGAACGCTCATCTCAATTTTTTGATTCAAGATTCCGGAAAGGGCGGTTGCTGCATGAGCTGCTCCAATATTCCCAATCTCTTTCAATACATCGAGATGCAAACTATTAATTTTCTCAATAAAAGACATGTTTTAGCCTTCTTTTCTCATAGATTCTTGAAGGGCATCTAATGAAAGGGTCTTCTCTAGGTTCACCAGGATTAATAACCGTTTATCAATTTTAGCAACACCGCTAATATACTCATCTATACGATGGCCAACCACTTCAGGCTGAGGTTCAATACTAGCAACAGGAATATCCATTACATCATTGGCTGAATCCACGATTAATCCCACTTCCATCCCCTCAATCACTACAATGATAATTCTTGTAGATTCGTTATAAACAACTTCATCAAAACCAAAACGAATTCTTAAATCAATGATTGGCGTAATCACACCTCGTAAATTAATGACACCTTTAATAAATGGCAATGTTTTAGGTACTCTCGTAATATGTAGGAGCTTTTCAATCCCTCTTACACGCTCAACTGGCAAGGCATATTCTTTGTCTTTAATTTGGAATACAATAATCTTCATCTCTTGCTCCGTGGATACTGCTGTCATGCTCTTCTCCTCCTTTTCTTCTAAATTTATGTATTTTTGAACAAAACTCCATCGCAGGCAATAAAGTTCAACTAATCGGACCTTTACGGACAGTTATCCCCCATCTTCTTTGTTTCCTCATATATACAGCTTGAGTTGAGATCTTACTGCCCGTTAAGTATGAGAGAAACCTTTTAGGCGTTAATTAATAAGCGCATTACAATCAATAATTAACGCAACTTGTCCATCCCCTAAAATCGTTGCTCCAGAAATTGCAAAAGCCGTGTTTAAATAATCTCCTAACGATTTTAAGACAACCTCAAGTTGACCAATGAATGAATCCACGACTAAACCAGCCATCTTATCGCCTTTTCTAACAATAACAACAGATAAGAACTCGTCCTCTTTACCGAACTCAGGTACTTCAAAAATATCCTTCAAGAATAGAAGTGGAAGAACTTTCCCTCTAAAATCAACAACTTGCTGATTGTGCGCATTCATAATATCTTCTTTTTTAATAATGGCTGTCTCTATAATAGAAGAAAGTGGAATCGCATATTTTTCTTTTTGAATCTCAACAAGCATGACCGAAATAATGGAAAGTGTGAGCGGAAGCTGAATTAAAAAAACAGAACCTGCCCCTTCTTTAGAATCAATCGTCACATTTCCACCAAGAGACTCAATCGTATTTTTCACTACATCTAAACCAACACCGCGTCCAGATACATCAGAAATTTTTTCAGCAGTGGAGAAACCTGAAGCTAAAATTAATTCATACACTTGCTTATCTGTAAGAGTGGCTGCTGCTTCTTTTGAAAGAATTCCGTTTGCAATAGCTTTATTCAATACACGCTCTCTATTAATTCCTGCTCCATCATCTTCAATTTCGATAAAAACATGGTTTCCACTATGGTACGCTTTCAGAAGAACCTTCCCTTCCTCCGGCTTCCCATTTGCTAAACGCACTTCAGGTCTTTCAATTCCATGGTCCATCGCATTTCTCAATAAATGCACGAGCGGATCGCCAATTTCATCAATGACCGTACGATCCAACTCTGTTTCAGCACCAACAATCTGTAAATCTACTTTTTTATTTAAATCACGTGCTAACTGACGAACCATTTTTGGAAAACGGTTAAAGACCGTTTCAACTGGGACCATTCGCATATTTAACACAATGGTTTGCAAGTCACTTGTCACACGTGACATTCTTTCTACAGTTTCATGAAGCTCTTGATTATCCAAATCACGCGAGATTTGGTCTAATCGTCCTCGGTCAATGACTAATTCTTCAAATAAATTCATTAAAATATCTAAACGTTCAATATTTACCCGAATCGTTTTACTTGAATTGGATTTAACAGGCGCTTGCTTTTTCTCTTCTTTTTTCGTTTGTTCTGTTGCAACTGTTGTCACAACTGGCGCTTCTTGACTAGCTGTTACAACTTGCTCTTGTTCCTCTAAAGGAACTGGCGTTCGTAAACGCTCGAAATCAATCGTATGTACTTGAACCCTATCTACTTCAGAAACTTTCATTACTTTCTTCTGAACATCCTCAACAGATTCCTTCGTTACTATTGTGACAGAAAAACTTTGATCGAATTGTTCTTCCTCTAACTGTTCAACCGATGGATTTGATTTAATAACCTCACCGATTTTTTCTAATACTTCAAATACCATAAACACGCGCGCTGCTTTTAATAAACAATCTTCTCGTAAACTAACCTTTAATTCATAGCTATTAAAGCCTTGATCCTGAGACTGCTGCAAAACCGTTATTTCAAATTCATCGTATTCACTATTTACAATTTCCAGCTCAAGTACAGCACTTGCTGCCGCAACTTCACTAACTGCCGTCGGAATAAGAGATTCACCTTTTTCAATAAGAAGGAGTTTTTCCACAACATCCTTCACATCTCGCTTCCCTTCTCCACCTTCTGCAATGGAATAGACCATCGCTTCTAAATCATCAACGGCTAGAAATAACGTATCAAACGTTTCAGGCTGTAATGTAATCTGCTCATTGCGAATAGCATCTAACACATTTTCCATCTTATGTGTCAAATTAGCTAAGTCTTCATACCCCATTGTCGCAGACATCCCTTTTAATGTATGGGCTGCACGGAAAATATCATTTACAATGGATAAATCATCTGGATTTTTTTCAAGCTCTAATAACTGCTCACTGCACATTTGAAGATGTTCTTTACTTTCCTCAATAAATACTTCTAAATACTGATTCATATCCATAAACTCTGCACCTCCTAAGACTCGCAATACTTTACAATTGTTTTGGCGATATTCTCTACATTCTCTACAGTGTCTATTAAATGAGTGGCTATAGCTGCCTTTGGCATGCCGAATACAATAGATGTTTCTTGGGACTCTGCAATAGCTTTCACTTGCCCTTTTTTCTTCAATTCAATTAAACCATTTGCCCCATCACTTCCCATGCCGGTCATAATGACAGTTGTTTTCGTAAAATCTATTAACTCACTCGCCACTGACTCAAACATAACATCTACAGAAGGACGATGACCGTTACGAGGTTCAGATTGTTCCAATACAATCGCTAAACCAGTACCAATCTTTCGCACTTTCAAATGGAACCCGCCAGGAGCAATATACGCGGTTCCTTTTTGAATTAACTCACCATCTTCCGCTTCTTTCACATGAATCTGACAAAGTGAATCTAAACGTTCTGCTAAAGATTTCGTAAATCCCGGCGGCATATGCTGAACAACTAAAATCGGTGCATTAATGGACTGTGGCAGATTAGTCAATACGGTTTGTAACGCTCTCGGTCCCCCAGTGGAAGTACCAATTAAAACAATTTTCTTACTTCTATAGACCCTACCTCTTACAGCATAACTCGAAACGACGGATAACTTTGATTCTATTTTACTATATTTCTTGCATCCAGATAGATTTCTTTGTATTTCCCCTGCATTTTTTTGTAATTTGTGAACGTTTACCCAGCTCGCAGCAACTACTTTATCTATGATTTCCCGCTTCACCTTATATAAATCTAGTGAAATGGCCCCTGACGGCTTAGCGATAAAATCAAACGCTCCATTTTGCATGGCCATGAGTGTATTTTCCGCTCCCTCTTTCGTTGTACTCGACAACATGACAACAGGCGTCGGACAATCCTTCATAATTTTCTCTAAAGCTTCTAGGCCATCCATAATAGGCATTTCTACATCCAACGTTACAACATCAGGTCGTAACGATTGAATTTTACTAATAGCATCCTGTCCATTCCTTGCACTTCCGACTACTTCCAACCTGCTATCTTCCGTTAGAAACTCCGCAATTAACTTCCGCATGAAGGCTGAATCATCTACAACCAAAACCTTTATTTTTTTCATATCAGCCGCCTACCTTCCAAGAAAATATCGCTTCATATTTTGAAGAAAGTTACTCTTGGGCAATGTCCACTCTTCGTTAAAAGAATGATTGTTATATCTGAAGACAAGATTCATTAAAGCTTTTGAAACATCGGATCCTGAATCGTACTCGATAAAAGGCACTTGCTTTAATACAGCATTCGATACCGTCCGATTCTCTGGGAGACACCCTAACACAATTGCTTCTTTTCGCAAAAACTTTCGCAGTGCATTTTGAATACGCGTAATCGTCTCCTGTCCCTCTTTTATCGCCAATACGCGATTGCAAACGAGCAGAAATGGCAGATCTGGGTTGATAGAATGTAAATACTTCATAACGGAGTATGCATCCATAACTGCTGTCGGCTCTGGTGTACAGATGACGATTAACTCATCCACACATAAAAGAAACTTAACTGAGTCCTCCGTAATTCCAGCACCCATATCAAACAAAATGTAATCATACTGATTCAATAATTCATTAAATTCTTCCATAAATCTTGAAAAATTTAATTCACTAAGTGAAAATAAATTCGTTAAGCCTGTACCGCCTGTAATAATTGAGATTTGTTCCGGTCCCGCTGTCATAATATCGACTAGTGAAAGGCCTCGATCAAAAAAATCAACAATGCTGTATGTCGAATGTCTGCCAATTAAAATATCAATATTCCCCATACCAATGTCCATATCAAACAGAAGAACTCTTTTTCCTTTTTTCGCTAAAGCGATGGCGAAATTTAACGAAAAATTCGACTTCCCTACTCCGCCTTTTCCACTAATGACTGCTAGCGTCTTCGCCATAGATTTCTTTTGATAGTCCTCTAATTGCTGACGTAAATTTTCAGCTTGATCTTTCATCATCTTTAACTCCAAATAGTAAGTTCAATATATTAACAGGGATGGCCTTTATCAAATCATCCGGTACATTTTGCCCATTTGTAATATACGCAGGCGCTAATTGATATTGTTGCATCATATTAATCATTGCTCCATATGTCGCTGTTTCATCCGCTTTCGTAAAAATAATATGTTTCAAAGGGATTGTAGAAAATTGACGATAAATATCTTCCATATCTCTTTGCTTAGACGTTAAGCTGAGCACAAGATACGTTTCCATCTCCTCTGTAAAATCAATAATGTCCCCTAAGTCCTTTACGTATTGAGCATTTCGAAAATTCCTTCCTGCCGTATCAATAAATACTAAATCATAGTGTGCAAAACGTTCGGCTGCTCGTTTAAAATCGTCTAAATTATAAGCCACCTCTATCGGCACATTTAAAATTTTTGCATAAGTTTTCAATTGATCAATCGCTGCAATTCGGTATGTGTCCGTCGTAATAAAGGCCACCTTCTTACGCTCTTTTAATACCGTTTGAGCGGCAACTTTAGCAAGCGTTGTCGTCTTACCTACTCCGGTTGGACCGACAACATTAATATATTTCTTTTGAAAAGCTAACTCTTCTTTGGAAATCCATTCAATTTGCTCAGCCAAAGCGGATTTTAGCCAATCCTGCACTTCTTCTTGTGTGACCTCATGTTTCACCGTACGCCACTTCGCAACTAAAACATCCATTACTTGCGTACGAATCGATGCAGCAATTTCTTGCTTCACTAAAACAGCATGAGCCGGCGCTAACAACTCCGGATAGTGAATATCCTCTGTTCCTGTAGAACGTAATCCCGCAATCATTCCTTTTAAATCAGCAATTTCTTTTAACAAATCAGAGTTCGGTGTTTCCAAGTCTTTCTTTATAGATTCACTTGAAATTGGCTTCGGCAATTGTTCAAGTACAGATGACGGCTTTACTTTCTTTGTTTTTTGCTTGACAACCATCTGATTGGATTCTGCTGTTGAATCGATAGCCGCTACAACTTCAATACGCCGTTTTTTAAACAAACCTAAAAATCCGCCAATATATATCGGTTTGGAGCTTAAAATAACCGCATCTGTGCCTAATTCTTCACGAACAAATTTCATCGCTTCCGTCATCGATTCCGCTGTATACTTCTTTACCTTCACGCTACATCCACCACCCCTACACTTTGTACTTCAACGCTAGCTTCTAACTCATTATAGGAAATAATCGGCACATTCGGGAAATAACGCTCTGTTAATTGGCGCACATACATCCGAACAGCTGGTGAACAAAGTACAATAGGTTGCTGCTCCATCAAAGCCAGCTCTTCTAGTTTAGCTGCAAGCGTTTCTAAAATAAGTTGAGAGTTATTTGGGTCTAACGATAAATAGTTTCCATGCTCCGTTTGTTGAACAGCATCGGCAATGATTTTCTCTACCTTTCCAGATACAGTAATAACCTGAAGGCGCTGTTCTCCCCCAACTAACGTATTCGTAATCTGTCTTGCTAAGTTTTGACGTACATATTCGGTGAGCAGGTCCGTATCAGACGACATTTTCCCATAATCCGCAAGTGTTTCGAAGATAATAGGTAAATTTCGAATGGATACTTTTTCTTTTAATAATTTGGCTAACACTTTCTGAACCTCACCAATCGCCAGCGGACTTGGTGTCACTTCTTCGACAAGGATTGGTGCCGTTTCACGCAAATGCTCAATTAACTGTTTCGTCTCTTGACGGCCAAGTAACTCATGAGCATTAGCTTTAATAATTTCTGTTAAATGAGTTGATACAACGCTCGGTGGATCGACAACGGTATACCCCATCATTTCCGCATGTTCTTTCATGTCTTCGGCGATCCATTTAGCCGGCAGCCCAAAGGAAGGTTCCACTGTATCAATCCCTTCAATCGAATCATCTTCAATCCCCGGGCTCATCGCTAAGTAATGATTTAACAGCAGCTCGCCCCTTGCCATCTCATTCCCTTTAATTTTCAAGCGATATTCATTTGGGTTTAATTGAATATTATCGCGAATCCGCACAACAGGAATGACAAGTCCCATTTCAATGGCAAGCTGCCGGCGAATCATCACGACTCGATCTAATAAATCCCCACCTTGATTTGTATCGGCGAGCGGGATTAATCCATATCCAAATTCAAATTCGATTGGATCGACGCTTAATAAATTGACAACGCTCTCTGGACTTTTCATTTCATCGGTTTCTATTTCTTCTTCAAGCTCTTGTA
Source organism: Bacillus sp. JJ634 (assembly GCF_036962285.1). NCBI lineage: Bacteria > Bacillati > Bacillota > Bacilli > Caryophanales > Bacillaceae > Bacillus > Bacillus sp. JJ634. Next base: position 133,403 of record NZ_JBALMU010000024.1, on the reverse strand, counting down.
AATCCTCTTTATCTTGTTTCGGCGCTTTTGCCATCATATAAGCTCCAATTGCTAGCGCAGCAGCAATTGGAATCGTAAACAGATTCGAAATAGGCGTAAATAAACCTAAGCAAAACATAGTACCAGCTGTGACATACAACATTTTCGGATATTGAAACAACTGTGATGTGATATCGGTACTTAAATTACCATTAGACGCAGCCCGTGTCACAACAATCCCGGTTGCTGTTGAAATTAATAAAGCCGGAACTTGGCTGACAATTCCGTCCCCGATCGTTAACATTGAAAAATGTGCCGCTGCATCGCCAAACGAATACCCTAACTGCAACATCCCAATCATAATCCCAAAGATTAAGTTGATAATGACGATAATAATTCCAGCAATAGCATCTCCTTTAACGAATTTACTCGCACCGTCCATAGAACCATAAAAGTCTGCTTCACTACTAATTTTTTCACGTCTTACACGTGCTTCTGCTTCTGAAATCATTCCAGCATTTAAATCTGCATCAATCGACATTTGCTTACCAGGCATTGCATCCAATGTAAAGCGAGCAGCTACTTCTGAAACACGCTCCGAACCTTTTGTAATAACGATAAAGTTAATGATGACTAAAATAATAAAGACGACTAAACCGACAAGCACATTTCCACCCACAACGAACGATCCAAATGTTTCTACAACCCCACCTGCATCACCATGCGTTAAAATTGCACGAGTTGTAGAAACATTCAGTCCTAATCGAAACAACGTCAACAATAAAAGTAGAGTCGGAAAAACGGAAAACTCTAGCGGTTCTTTAATATTCATCGTAATGAGAAGAACCGACAACGCAAGAGAAATATTTATTAATAATAAAATACTTAACAACCATGTTGGTAAAGGAATAATTAACATGACTACAATCATGATAACCGATATAAGAACAACTAAATCTCGCGCTTTCATTTTCTTCTCTCCTAACTAGCTACTTTGAGGCATTATATCTTCCCCTTCGTTTTATAAACGAAGGCAAGTATTTCTGCTATTGCTTTAAAAAACTCTTCCGGTATCGCTTGTCCGACTTCTGTTTGATCATATAAGGCTCGCGCTAACGGGCGATTTTCAACCATTATGACATCATTTTCTTTTGCAATATATTTAATCTTCTGAGCGACAAAATCGACACCCTTTGCTACAACAAGAGGAGCATCTGATTTTTGTTCATCATATTTTAAAGCGATTGCAAAATGTGTGGGGTTTGTAATAACCACATCAGCATTTGGTACTTCTTGCATCATACGCTGCATCGCCATTTGCCGTTGCTTTTGCTTAATTTTAGACTTGATGAGCGGGTCCCCTTCAGAATTTTTATGTTCATCTTTAATATCCTGCTTGGACATTCTAATGTTTTTTTCAAAGTCATATTTCTGATATAAATAATCAAGGATTGCAATACAAAACAGGGCAACCGCGGCGTATAGTCCCATTTTAATCGTAATATCCGCTAACAAAACAAGCGCATCACTAACGGGAATATGCGCAAGCACCATCACTTCATCCATACGGTTCCATAACACAAAAAAAGCGATAAAGCCGACAATCGAAATTTTCAAGATAGATTTTAATAACTCCACCATGGCCCGCATAGAGACAATTCGTTTAAATCCTTTAATCGGATCTAATTTTTCTAGTTTAAATTGAATCGTTTCTGTTGAGAACATAAACCCAACTTGCATGATATTCGCGAGCATCCCGGCAATCATAGCGGTAACAAAAACAGGCGCAAGGGTCAAGACCATCATCTTCAATATTTCGTACACCATCACCTGAATGTTTTCTTCTGTCACACTTTCTAACATCATATTTTGCAGAAACTCTCGCATAAGGCCGACAATCTGTTCATACATGAATGGCCCCGTAATAACAAGCACTCCAAACACCGCGAGTAAATTTATGGCGGTATTTATATCTTGACTTTTAGCTACTTGCCCTTTTTTTCTAGCATCCTGCCTTTTTTTCGGTGTTGCTTTTTCTGTTTTTTCCCCTGCGAAAAATTGCAAGTCTAACCGAAGTTCATTCATCTTACCTGCCTCCGATCAGTTCCATCAAATTTCGCATAGCAATAAGTATCAGTTCAAATAAATTAGTGACAACATGCATCATCGCTCCAATGACAACAAAAAGTACGATAAAACCCGCCACAATTTTAACTGGAATTCCAACAACAAATACATTAAGTTGTGGAACTGTACGCGCCAAAATTCCAAGTGCCACATCCACTAAAAAAACACTTCCTACAACAGGAATCGACATTTGCAAAGCAATAACAAAGGATTGGCTAAACGCCTTTGCTAAATATTCAATAATGGATTCATTTCCAAATGGTACATATACTTGATCAATCGGAATAAATTGATAGCTGTAAAAAATACCGTCAAGCAACAAATGATGACCATTCGTACTTAATAAAAACAATAAAGCAATGGTATATAAATATTGTCCCATTAGCGGACTTTGCGCTCCTGTTTGCGGGTCAATAACATTTGCCATCGCAAACCCCGTTTGAAAGTCAATAAATCCCCCAGCAATTTGAATCGCTGACATCATCATATACGCGACAAAGCCAATAAACAGCCCGACGAGCACTTCCTTCAAAATCAAAAAGTAATAAGTCAAATCTATCTCCAATACAGGAGCTTCAATCGTGTAATACATAATCCAAGCAAGGAAAAAACCAAATCCGATTCGATGCATCATCGGAAGCGATCGATGCGAGAAGATTGGCAGGACAACAAAAAAGGTAGTTACACGAACAAAGATTAATAAAAAGGCGGGAAAATAGGGTAGAATTTCTGCCATGCCCTAACCTACAAAACGATTCAAGTTTCCAAGTATTTCCGCAGTATATGAAATTAAATGGCTAATCATCCATGGTGCTAAAAAAACAATGCCGATAAGAACGGCAACAATCTTTGGAACAAAGGCAAGTGTTTGTTCTTGAATTTGCGTCGTTGCCTGAAAGATACTAATCGCTAAACCAACGCCTAGCGCAATTAATAACAATGGCCCCGATACAATCAAGATCGTATAAATTCCTCGTTCCGCTACATCAATAACAAAATCTGCACTCAACGTTTTTCACCTGCTTAAAAACTTTGTAATAAAGATTTCACTACTAAGTACCATCCATCTACTAGTACAAAGAGAAGAATCTTAAATGGTAATGAAATCATGACCGGCGGTAACATCATCATCCCCATCGACATTAAAACACTGGCAATAATCATATCGATTACAAGAAATGGAATAAAAATCATAAATCCAATTTGAAAAGCCGTCTTCATTTCACTAATCGCAAAAGCGGGTACTAGTGCTGTCAATGGAATATCTTGAATAGATTTTGGCGGGTCCATTTGGGCGTAATCAAGAAAAAGCGCAAGGTCCTTTTGTCTCGTATGCTCGCTCATAAATTCTTTAAATGGGATTGACGCTTTCTCATACGCTTCCTCTAACGTAATCTTTTCTTCAAATAGAGGGGTAAGTGCTTGTTTATTCACCTCTTGAAATGTCGGAGCCATAATGAAGAAAGACATAAACATGGCAAGACCAATCAACACTTGAGTCGGCGGCATTTGCTGTGTTGCAAGAGACGTTCGCACAAATCCCAGCACAATAATAATTCTTGTAAAACAAGTCATTAAAATTAAAATACTCGGAGCAAGAGATAAAACCGTCAGCATCAAAAGGAGCTTGACAGAAGTAGAGACATTAGCGGGATTACTAGTATTGAAAAACTCCATAAACTCACTCATTCATCGTCTCTTCCTTTCTGATCAAGCTTATCCATTAGCTGCTTTCGGCTTTGTCTCATTTCATCTAACTGATTTTTTAATTCACTTGAAAATGACTCTCGGCTCACCGCTGATTTTGTCCATTTCTTTTTTAACTTCATTACAAAATCAGTGGGCTGCATCATTTGTTCATATTTTTGATTATAGGCTTCTAGTAATTGTCGACGTTCTTCTTCATCTTCAATTTCTGTTAACAGTTGAATATTTTCGCCGACTCCGACAAGGAGCACGCGCTCTCCCACTTTCACAATTTGAATAGAGCGATTATTGCCTAAGTTTGTTCCACCTAGATTTTCGATAAAATTGGCTTGTTGATACGTCTTTGACTTTTTACTAATGAACCGAAGAACAATATAAAGCAAAGCTACAACAAAAAGCATCGCAAATATCATCCGGAAAAAGTCCGAGAAAGAAAGCCCGACATCGCTAGAGGATGCAGCTTTCTCTTCGGTTGTTGAATCATCTTTCACAGCATTTTCCGCTTTGGATGATTCAGGCTGCTCATACATATCCTTCACTGATTGATCAAGGTTTTCTGCATGAACGGGCATTGTTTGAAAAAAACAAACAATGCCAAGGGCGAACAAAACTTGACGTAATTTTTTTACAGAAAACAAGTGAATGACACCCTCTTACTTTATTAGCTTAATGCTTTATTAATGGCTTCTAACACGCGATCTGCCTGAAATGGCTTAACGATAAAATCTTTTGCACCCGCTTGAATCGCATCAATAACCATCGCTTGCTGTCCCATTGCCGAACACATGATTACTTTGGCTTGCGGATTAACTTTTTTAATTTCTTTAAGCGCTGTAATACCATCCATTTCTGGCATTGTAATATCCATTGTTACTAAATCTGGCTGTGTGTCTTGAAACAGCTGTACCGCTTGTGCTCCATCAGCTGCTTCCCCAACAATTTCAAATCCATTTTTCACAAGAATATCCTTAATCATCATTCTCATAAATGCTGCATCATCAACAATTAAAATTTTATGTGCCATACCCTGTATACCCCCTGAAATTATCTTAGTTTTTGTAGTCGGTCGTTTTGACTGACAATGTCTGTCACACGAACACCAAAGTTTTCATCAATAACAACCACTTCACCTTTCGCAATTAGACGGCTGTTCACCAAAATATCAACCGGTTCCCCGGCTAATTTATCCAGCTCAATAATTGAACCAGATGCTAATTCCAAAATGTCTTTAACCGATTGTTTAGTTCGACCTAATTCAACGGTTACTTGAAGCGGAATATCCATTAACATATTTAAATTTTTTGCTTCTGCCTCTTGAAGCTGATATGGCTGAAAGCTTGTAAAGTTCGCTGGTTGAACATTCACTGGTTGACTTGGCACCGCTGTACCTGCACCAAAATACTGCGGGGAACTCGCCATTTGTACTGGTTGCTGCATTTGATAAGCTGGTTGAGCTTGCTGAACCTGTTGAATCGGTTGTTCATATACCGGCTGTTGCAACGCTGCTGCTTGTTCAGCCGCCTGAGCGACTTGAACTTGCCGCGGCTCGACTTGAGCCGTTGCGGGCAGCTCAGGGTCTAGACCTGCCCCCCCCATCAGTTCATCGACTAGGCCTTTTGCAAAAGGCAGCGGTAAAAGCTGCATAATATTAGAATCAATTAGCTCACCGACACGTAATCGGAACGAAATTTTGACGAGTGGATCTGTGTTCGGAATTGACTTTTCTCCTTCCCCATTGACCATATCAAGTAAGTCAATGCTTGGCGGTGAAATATCGACTCTCTTACTAAAAATCGTCGACATCGAAGTAGCTGCTGAACCCATCATTTGGTTCATCGCCTCTTGTACAGCACTTAATTGAATTTCTCCAAGATCACCACTTGGGTTTAATCCATTACCACCCAACATTAAATCTGCAATAATTGCAGCATCACTTTGTTTAATGACTAGAACATTAACCCCAGAAAATCCTTCCGTATACTCCACTTGTATCGTCACATATGGATGTGGAAACTCAGCAGATAATTTACTTTTTTCAATTAATGTAACAGTCGGCGTTGTAATATCGACCTTTTGATTTAATAAAGTGGATAGAGCAGTTGCTGAACTTCCGAAAGAAATATTTCCAACTTCACCAAGTGCATCCTGTTCCATCGACGATAAATAATCTTCTACGTTAAGGGGAGATCTCACCTCACTTACGTCATCCTCTGTATCACCTCTTAACAGAGCGTCAATCTCATCTTGAGAAAGCATCTCATCACTTACCATCTTCGTCTCCCCCCTTCAAAATATCAAGAATCTGAATGGCTAGCTTTTTGCCTACCTTACCTGGTTGTCCGTAGAATTTCGGAACATCCCCGATCTTCACAGTTAAAGGTGCATCAATGGGTTGATTTAACTCAATCACATCGCCAACATCTAACTGTAGAAAATCATGAATGGTAATGCTCGTTTCTCCTAATTCCGCAGCAATAATCATATCTGAATGCGTAATTCTTTTTTCAAGCATCGCCATTTCTTCTGGACTTCGTTCTTTTTGTAAAGTCTGCATCCAATAATGCGCCGATAAATTCGGTATAATCGGCTCTAATACAACATGCGGAATACACATATTAATCATGCCCGTTGTATCCCCTACTTGAATATTTAACGAAATAACAATCACCGTATCATTAGGTGAGACAAGTTGTAAAAACTGAGGATTCACTTCAAAATCTGCCATGATCGGATCAATATCAACGATTGTAGACCATGCTTCCTGTAAATTCTCAAATGCCTTTTCAAATAAACTCGTCATAATTTTCGTTTCAATTTCCGTTAAATTGTCGACCTTATTCACGCTTTCGCCTCGCCCGCCAAGCACGCGATCCATCATCGCATAAGCAATATTCGGGTTGACTTCCAGAATAATACGCCCGTCTAACGGCGGCACTTCATAGACATTTAAAATCGTCATTTTCGGAATCGAACGAACAAATTCTTCATACGGAAGTTGATCAACAGACGCCACCGCTATATGAATATACGTTCGAAGCTGTGCTGAAAAGTACGTCGTCAGTAATCGCGCGAAATTTTCGTGAATTCGCGTTAAACTTCGAATTTGGTCTTTTGAGAAGCGAAGCGCTCGTTTAAAGTCGTAAACTTTCACTCTTTTCTCAATTTCTTCTTTTTTCAGCTCCTCAGCATCCATTTCTCCTGTAGAAAGCGCCGAAAGCAAAGCATCAATTTCACTTTGTGACAATATTTCACTAGACAATCGCCATCACCTCCAAAACTGCTCACTTGAGCGTTTGCCCAAAAGATTTATTATTGAAGGATTGAGGAGGTGATATACACCTGTTCAACTTGTCCTTCTTGCATTAATTTATTTAACTCTTTCTTAATGACTTCCTGCAGCTTTTCTTTCCCTGCTTTCCCGGCTAGTTCATTCGTCTTTACTTCTGACAATTCCGTAATAATAATATTCTTCGCTTGGAAATTTCGCTTTTCTAACTCTTCTTTTGCTTTTTTTCCATCGGTTTGAATTGTAAACGAAATTTTAATATAATCATTGTCAGCAAGATTTGTAGTAATCTCTGGAATTTCAACGGATGCCTCCACAATTTCATCAATGGATGGTTCTCCATTTGCGACACCCGCATCATTCATCTTATTAATCACCACAACCGCCAATACACCTAACAGAGAAATAGCAACAAGCATAATTAACATAATCGTTAATACTTTATTCTTCATAACCTATACCCTCCACGTCGTGACGAAGTCCAAGAACATTCACAGCACGGTAAAATTGAATAATAGCTTGTGTGATTTCTTCTTCCTTCTCGCGTACAACAATCTTCTTCCCCGTCGTAAACGTAATCGTCGTATCTGGCAACGATTCAATTGCTTCTATATATAAGGCGTTTACCGTAAAACTTCTACCATTCAATCGGGTTACTTTAATAATGATGATTGGAGCCAAAAAGCCGTAACTCTTAAGCTCCATCCCTCCCTTAACCTATCGTTTTAAATTAACAAGCTCTTGCAGGATTTCATCGGATGTTGTGATAATACGAGTGTTGGATTGGAAACCTCGTTGAGCAACAATCATTTCGGTAAATTCTTCCGATAAGTCGACATTCGACATTTCAAGAGAACCAGCTGCGATTGATCCACGACCATTACCCGCGACATTAATATTCGGTGTACCTGAGTTAATCGACTCTTGGAACGTAGTGCCTCCTGTCTTCATAAGACCAGAAGCATTACTGAATTTTGCAACCGCAAGTTGACCTAGAGTAACGATTTGACCATTAGAATAGACCCCGTTAATTTCACCGGCTGAACTAATGTTGAAACTGTCTAGTTTTCCTTCGGTACTACCGTTAGGGTTAACTAGCGCTGTGCTTGTACCAGGATTTTGGGTTAGATTAGAAAAATTCAGTACTATTGAACCATTTGTATTAGCCACAAAATCACCGTTAGCGCCCATGTTTACTTTTATATCAGCTGGCGTAGAACTAAAGTCTAATGTTCCAATATTTTGATCATTTAAACTCAATTCCCATGTATTTGCACCAGTCTTTTTAAACTCTACAGTCACAGCTTGAGCTGTACCATCTGCACCAGTCACTTTAATTTGTTGAGTATATACAGAATCTACTGTTGAATCTGAAGAGAGATTTTCTGAAAAAGTGATAGTATCAGTTTTTTTGGCAGGTAACACCGCATTCACGTTTACTGCAACATCTCCATAAGTATTAGTAACTTTATCATTAACTATTTTATAAGCTTGAACCTTTAATCCCTCTCCATTGACAAGTGTTCCTTCGTCATCCAAATAGAAGTTCCCTGCTCGTGTATAGAACTCGGCATCGCCATTTTTGACAACGAAATAACCATCGCCTGAAATCGCTAAGTCGAGGTCACGTCCTGTCGTTTGTAAGCTTGATTGCGTATGAATCGTATCAATTGTTGCAACCGTCGAGCCAAGACCGACTTGCTTGGCATTTGTTCCTCCTTTATTAGCTGTCGCTGCACTTGCCCCAGAAATCGTTTGGTTCATCGTATCGCTGAATGTAACGCGACCTTTTTTAAAGCCATATGTATTGACGTTTGCGACGTTATTCCCGATAACATCTAGTTTTGTTTGCATATTTTTCAATCCACTAATGCCAGAGTACATTGAACGAAGCATCTTTTCATTTCCCCTTTCGATTATTGACCGCTTCTGTCAATCCGCAGTCGAAGCTTCCTTATAGTAAGATCCTAAATCGTGCCGTTAATTACTCGCAATTTTAATTAATTGATCACCTGTAAGTTTTGTCCCTTTTTCATCATCAACTTCATAGAGAAGCTTGCCATTACTCATTAACACGGATTGAACAAATGCCGAAACTTCCTTGCCGTCTTCATCTTTCCAATTCACTTGCTTACCAATTAATTCACTGCCTGTAACAAGACTATTCGATGAAGAAGCGCTATGTACTTCTGATATATTCCCCGGCTCTAGTTTCTTGCCATCTTCAAGCAAGAAGTATACGTTATCTCCTTTATACTGAACAGATTGGATGACTCCTGTTCCTTCTGTAACCGTTGCTTCTTCGCTATTTTCACTTTCTTCAAGCGAGTGCCATTTAATTTCCTTACCGACAAATGTACTATAATTAAGCAAGTCATTTTGCTTATTATTTTCAATCAGTGTATCAATCTTTGAACCGATATTAATCATTTGTTCCATTGTCGAGAACGTGGCCATTTGCGCAATAAATTCACTGTTATCCATTGGACTACTTGGGTCTTGATTTTGCAGTTGGGTAATAAATAGCTTTAAGAAATCATCTTTTCCGAGATTATCTCCCGCTTTTCTTTCTTTCACATTATTGGATAGTAAAAGTGATGTATCAATTGTTGTCATCATTCTTCACCTATACTTCTATATTTAATAGGGCTTCTGCAAAGCTATCGGTAAAATCGGTTTCTGAATCAGCGTCGCTTTCATTTTGCTGGGATTGTTGCTCTTGTTGTTTATTCGCATCAGGATCTCGCTGTGTAAAGCGCTCAGAGTTAAAAGTGCTTATTTGCTGGGAAATCTCAATTTTCTCCACTTGAATACTTTGATTTGTAAAAGCTTGCTTTAAGCCTTGCAATTGACGATCGAGCAGCTCTTTTGCTTGAGCCGTTGTTGCTAATATTTTCGCTACCATCGTCCCCTCTTTTTGAATCAACTCAATTCGAAGTGAACCTAAATGCTCTGGGTTTAAGCGAATGAGCAATTTTTGGACGCCATTTGCTTTTGAGAAATTCGCTTTACTTAAAATATTTTCAAAAGATTTAACGAATTGCTCAGCATCAACAGCCTGACCGTTCTGACTCGTATTTAAGACAAACTGTTCAAGCTTCGTCATTTGAAAGGGTAAAGAAGAACTTTGCGTATTCGTTTCTGCTGTTTTTAATGTTAAACCATTGCTAACCGTTTCTTCAGAGCTTTCACCATCCGAAGTAACGAATCGGACATATGCCTGCTTTACGACATCCAAAGACTTATTTGTACCGTTTTCTAATACAGCCGCAAAAGATGTATCTGCCGCCGCTTTAGGCGACTCCGTACTCAACCATTTTTGCAGCCTGCCAGAAATCGATTCTAGTAGACGTTTGATTTCTTTTGACATCTCAGCTTGATTTTGAGTTAAGTCTTGATGTGAGGCTACTAACTCTTGAAGTTTAGCAAGCTTCAGCAAGTTCGCTGTACCATTTAAATCAAGACTAGCTAAACCTTTCACATCTAAAGAGTCCAATTGCTTTAATGCAGTGTATATGTCTGGTGAGATTTCGTTTAGTATCTCTTTCATGTCTTGAGCTTCTGCTGGCATTTCAAAACGTTCATTTATCTGTACAATACTCGTTAGAAACTCCTTTACCGCAGTTCCATCCTCACTGTTTAACTTCAATAACAATTGCAATAATGAATCATTATTATCTAAATTTTCATTAAGCAATAATTCAGCTCCTATTTCACTACCGCCCTCTAATTCTGCTAAACTATCGATTCCTAAAAAATGAAGTACATCCTCAATAATAGCGATTTGATCAGCCGAAAGAATTTCCTGTCCAAACTCAGATTCCTCTGCTATCCGTCCCGTCGACAGCGCACTTTCTAACACCGCTCCAAACTTGCCTGTTGAACTAGATGTAGACGTTTGAGTTGTTGATAGCGTTTGATGGTTAACAGCCGGCAGCATCGCTAACATAGCTGCATTCATCTTCTCTTTCACCTCCTTTGATCAAGACTGTGATTGTAATTTTTTCGTTAGACGCGCAGCATCTTCAGGAGCCATTTGTTCTAATACTTTGGCTAGAGTCGCTGGTTTCAAATTAGCGAGAATCTGGATAGCATCATCATCACTCATTTGTGTAATAATCGGTGCTGCCTTTTTAGCTGACATCATTTCATACGTTTTTACAATTTCTTTAATCTCTACATCACTCGTCATTTGAGCTTGTTTTAATTCATTAATTTCTTTTTGAAGTTGTTCTTGTTCAGCTTCCGCCTTTTGAAGATTTTTATCTCGACTATCAATAATGCTCTCTAGAGACTGAATTTCTGCCTCTTTGTCTTTAATCTCTGCTTCAAGTTCAACAATTTTTTGATTATAGTCTGTAGTTGTTTCTTCTTTTTGTTTTTGATCCGTTTGAAAAACTTGCATGGAAATCTTATCTGAAATCTCCTTCGTTTTTTCAAACACATTTACACCATAGTAAGTCATGACGATGATTGTAACCAAAATGGCAAAGATGACAGGAATGACGATAGCAAATAGAAACCATTGAATTTTCCCCGATTTCTGTTCTTCTAGTGCAACGTCTTCAATGTTTTGTTTAGCTTTTCGAGCCATTTTAGTCCCCCCTATCCTTTGCTTAAAAACTGCTGGATAGAAATCTCATCCATCTGTTTATTTTCAGCTTCCTTTACAACTTCTAGGAATTTTTGAAAATCTTTTTCTTTTATTTTTTCATATTTTTTCACTTCGATGTTTTTTTCCTTCAATCTTTCTTGTTGAAGGTTCATCCTGTAGCGTGCTTCAATAACATCTTTTTGACATTGCTCAATCAACTTCTCTAAATTCCCCATAAAAAGCTGGTTGTGACGAATTTCTTGGACAGAAAGACCTGAAGTCAACTTTACTTGCTGATAATCAAGCAGTTCTTCTTTTTTCTTCAACAATTTATAAAGCTTCTCAGCCACCTGTTCAAAGTTTTTCAGTGCTTCATTATATGCCGCACGCGCATCGCTTTTTTCCTTTTCTTTGATGGTTAATATCTTTTCAAATTTATATTGGTAGATCATTTTCATTCACCTTTTCCCATCAACTGTATAAGGTTGTCAATACTTTCTTCCTTTGTCGCTTTTTCATGCGTCCCTTGTTTTAAAAAAGATAAAATAGCAGGATAGCGTTTAATCGACTCATCAATTGTCTTTGAAGAACCTCGTTTATAGGCTCCAATATTAATTAAATCTTCTGATTCTAAATACGTTGCTAAAGTCGCTCGTAATTGCTCAGCTGCCTTCTTATGTTTGGTACCAACGATATTATTCATAACGCGACTCACACTCTTCAATACATTAAGCGCTGGAAACTGACCTTTGTTTGCTAGCTGCCTATCTAATACAAAGTGTCCATCAAGTATCCCGCGCACGGCATCCGCAATCGGCTCATTCATGTCATCCCCATCAACAAGCACCGTGTAAAAAGCAGTAATCGTTCCAAGTTGATTCGTACCCGTTCTCTCTAAAAGACGCGGCAATATCGCAAAGACAGATGGCGTATATCCCTTTGTTGTCGGCGGTTCGCCCACGGCTAAGCCAATCTCACGCTGAGCCATTGCCACCCGAGTAACAGAGTCCATCATTAACATGACATTCAAGCCTTTATCGCGGAAATACTCAGCAATCGCTGTTGCAGCAAGTGCCCCCTTAATACGCATTAATGCTGGTTGATCACTTGTTGCTACAACAACGATAGACCGTGCTAAGCCTTCTGGACCTAAGTCTTTTTCGATAAACTCACGCACCTCTCGACCACGCTCTCCAATTAACGCAATGACATTTAAATCAGCGGTGGTGTTTCTCGCTACCATCCCAAGCAACGTACTTTTCCCAACACCGCTCCCTGCAAAGATTCCTACACGCTGTCCTTTCCCAACGGTTAGCAAACTATCAATCATACGAACCCCTACATCGATTGGCTCAGAGATAGGTGGACGCTTCATCGGGTTCGGTGGATCTTGATCAATCGCTACAGAAGCCAATCCTTTCGGAAGAATGGAGCTATCAATCGGCTGTCCAAGCGAATCCACAACTTTCCCGATTAGACTGCTGCCCACTTTAATTTCTAATGTACGGCCGCATCCTTCTACAATTGCTCCTGGAGAAATATCATTAACGGCTGTAAACGGCATAAGAATGACCATTTCATCACGAAAACCGACAACTTCTGCTAAAATTCTTTTTTTATGTTGACGAACACCGGTATGAATGTAGCAAATATCCCCAATTGAACTTTCAGGACCTTGAGATTCAATCATTAACCCTACAACCCGTTTTACACGGCCATAGTGCTTAAAAGTATCAAGTTCATCAATTAACGGTATCAGGTCAATCGCTTTCATCATGATTCCCCTTCTAATAATTCCATCAGTTTATCTTTCATTTCTCGAAGTTGACTGTCGACACTTGCATCGATTCTCCCGCTTTCAGATTCAATGATACAGCTGCTTTCCGCCAATTCATTATTGGGATAGACGTATAAATCCGTATTCTTCGGAAAAATTGCTTCAAACTCCTCTTTATGAGAAAGAATAAACGGATACTGACTCGGATGTATATGAAGTTGTACTTCGCGATTCTCCCTCGCCTCTTTAATTGCCCGTTTCACCATCGAGAAAAAAGCCTCTTCACTTTCCTTTAATTCATATCCAATAATTTTACCGGCCACTTTCATCGCAAGTTCTAAAATAACAGGCTCCGCTGCTTCAATTTGTTTGCTGTATTCTTGTTTAGACAGCTCCACAATTTCCTTGGCATAAGCGATTGCTTCAGCTGTCTCCCTATATCCTTTTTGCATCCCGTCCTCTATTCCTTGCTGATAGCCCTCTTTTTGGGCTTGCTCCATGTACATCGGTCTTTCTTCTTGTTCCCAATAAACCCTTGCCTGCTCTATCTCGTTTTTAATCGCGACTGCCTGTTCGTTTGCTTGTTGAACTAGCCATTCAGCTTGTCGCTCAGCTTGTTCTAACAATTCATGTAGCGTTGTCTCATCCATTACCGCCGCCTGTTCTTCATGTTCTGAATGAATGACGGGAAACGGGCGGATTTTAATCGTTTTTCCAACTTGTTCTTTCGCTTGAGATGATTTAATAATCCTAGACAATAATATCATCTCCTCCGCCACGAGCGATGACGACCTCACCTGCTTCTTCCAGGCGGCGGATAACAGCAACAATACGGGATTGCGCTTCTTCGACATCACGTAATCTTACAGGTCCCATATACTCCATTTCTTCCTGGAACGCTTCCACCATTCGTTTAGACATATTACGGAATACAATTTCTTTTACTTCTTCACTCGCCACCTTAAGAGCAAGCTTTAAATCTTCATTATCTGATTCATGAATAACACGTTGAATCGCTCTTCCATCCAACGTAACAATATCTTCGAAAACAAACATGCGTTTCTTAATTTCCTCAGCCAATTCAGGATCTTGAATTTCAAGTGCATCGAGAATCGTTCGTTCCGTAGCGCGGTCCACACCGTTTAAGACATCCACAACCGCTTCAACACCACCTGTTTGCGTATAATCTTGCGTTACAGTAGCTGATAGTTTTCTCTCCAAAATTTGTTCTACTTCATTAATAATCTCTGGTGATGTACTATCCATTAAAGCGATTCGTTTAGCAACATCCGCTTGCATTTCTTGTGGCAGCTCCGATAAGATTTGACCCGCTTGTGTCGCTTCCAAATACGATAAAATTAAAGCAATTGTTTGTGGGTGCTCGTTTTGAATAAAGTTTAAAATTTGTCCTGGTTCAGCTTTTCGAGCAAAATCAAACGGACGTACCTGCAGTGAAGAAGTAAGACGATTAATAATTGCTGCTGCTTGATCTTCCCCTAACGCTTTCTCAAGCACTTGTTTCGCATAACCAATCCCACCTTGAGAAATATAATCTTGCGCCAGCGCAATATTATGAAACTCTTCTAATACTTCTTCTTTTTCCTTTGAATCTACTTTTCTTACACCAGAGATTTCAAGAGTCAGCCTTTCAATTTCCTCTTCAGAAAGATGTTTATAGACCGATGCAGAAACATCCGGACCTAAGGAAATCAGGAGGATGGCTGCTTTTTGTTTTCCTGTCAATTCACCTTTTTTCTTTTTCCCTGTCACCTGCATCGCCTCCTAGTCTTCCTCTATCCAGCTTCTTAATAATTTTGCAAAATCCTCTGGTTTTTCTCTTGCCATTTTCTCCAGCTGCTTACGTTTGATAGAAGCTTCGGAATCTTGTTCTTCAGGTAAATCTGGTATTTCATAAACTGCTTCTTCCAACAATTCCTCTTCTTCATCTTCCTCTGCTGCCTGTTGTTTTCTTGAACGAATATATAAAATAAGCAGAACAATAATGGCCAGTAATAATATTGCTCCAACAATATAAGCCCATAATGGTAACGTTGAACTTTCTTCAGCATTCGTTACGCCCACTTTTCCATTAAACGGTTGAACAGAAATGGCAATTTTCTCTTCAATTTCGGCATCTGTTAACGCTTCCCCATTCTCACCTTTAGCTACCGTTGTCCGAATAATCGTTCCAAGAATTTTTGTAATATCATCGATGCTATCTTGTGAAAGAGAGGTTGGATCATCAGGTGTAGGCGGCTCTACCATCACTTGAATGCCTAGGTCCTGTACTTTATACGGGCTTTCTACTATTTCCTTTTTAATGCGATTTACTTCATTATTAATAGTTTCTTCTACCTTCTCATAGTCTCCAGTCCCATTCGTTCCACCTTGAACATATGTACCTAATGAATCTGCTGTATCTTCACCTTGTGGGATTCCACCTGCTGCAGCTGCGTCACCCGTATAGGTCTCATTAATTCTTTGGGCAGAGATTGCAATCCCTTCCATATTTTCCTCATCAACAGGAGCAACTAAGTTTTCTTCACGATTTTCTTGAGTAAAGTCAATATCCGTCGAAACTGATACGACTACTTTATCTCTTCCCATTAATGTTCCAAGCATATTTTGCACTTGTCTTTGAACATCTCGTTCAATTTCTTTTTTGATTTCTTGTTGTGAAGCAAATTTAGTTCCTACAGAATTACTTTCATCTTCTAAGTCAAAATACTCAAAGTTTTGGTTCATAATGACGATATTATTAGTAGGCAGATTAGGAACACTTTTTGACACTAAATGATAGAGAGCATTAATTTGATTTTCTTCAAATTTATAACCTGGCTTTGTTGTTAACACAACGGATGCAGATGCCTCTTCATTCGTATCACTAACAAAAACGCCTTGTTCGGGTAATGTAATCATTACGCTAGCATCTTGAACACCATCGATTTTCTTAATAAGACCAGCAATTTCTGATTGCATCGCATCTAGCTTTACAACATTAAACTCATTTTCTGTCATTCCAATCCCAGCATTTTCACCAAAAAAAGAATAATCAATATTCCCTGAACTTGGAATGCCTTCAGCAGCTAATTCTACTTTTAACGTATCTACACTTTCTTCCGGAACACTAATCGTTGTTCCATCGTTCGAAATTGCATTTTCAATACCTTTGCTATCTAAGTTCTCTTTAATTGAACCCGTCTCTGAAGGAGTCAAATTAGAATATAAAGGAACAAGAGTAGTGCGTGTAGCTAAAATCGAAGCAACGACGATGAGGATAACTAGTAAAACTGCTGCACTAATACCAATAATTTTTTGTTTTTTTGTGCGAGTACTCCAGTATCCCGTTATTTTCTCTTTTATTCTCACTAATGAATCATTCATTTTAATCCCCCGGTTAGTCTACTAAATTTATGAAAGGAGGTTTACATTTTCATTCCTCCTAGCACTATATTTTAAAATGAGGTTTTAAAATGAACGTTAAATATTCATTCTCATAATTTCCTGATATGCTTCAACAACTTTATTACGAATCTCTAATGTTGCTGATAATGAAATGCTTGCTTTTTGTGATGCAATCATTACGCTATGTAAGTCTACGTTTTCTCCATTCGCCATTTTATTCGTTAACGAATCAGAATAAAGTTGTGCTTCATTCACTTGATTGATCGATTCCTTCAACGCTGCTCCAAAAGATTGCTGCGCTTCAAATGGTGTTGTTTTCTTTGTATTAGTCACTTCTTGCAAATTGGCCACGCTATTGGCAGCAGAAAGAGTAAGTCCTGCCATTGTCTCATCCCCCTATTCTATTTATTTCCCTATTTCTAGTGCTTTCATCATCATCCCTTTTGAGGCGTTCAACACTGTTACGTTCGCCTCATACGAGCGTGTAGCACTCATTAAATCTACCATTTCCCTAAGAGGGTCTACGTTTGGCATTTCAACATATCCTTCTGCATTTGCATCCGGGTGCTCTGGATTATATACAAGTTTAAAAGGCGTTGTCTCATCCTCAACAATTTTAGTTACCTGTACACCAGCTCCAACACCTTCCGATTGTCCCATAGCTGTATGTAAAAAGTTTGAGAAGCTTTCATTCTCTTTACTTTGAAAAACTACCGCTTTTCTACTATATGGTTGCCATTCACCATCAACATACTGCGATCTAGTCGTTTCAGCATTCGCCATATTAGAAGAAATGACATCCATTCTCAAGCGTTGACTAGTAAGAGCAGAGGCTGTTGTGTTTATGCTGTGAAACATACTCATTATTTACCACCTCTGATTACATTTTGTAATGAACTAAACTTCCCGCTTAGTCGGTCTGTTACGGCATTATAATAAATTTGATTTGTCGCTAAAGCAGTCATTTCTTTATCAATATCAACGCTGTTACCATTATTGTTATACGTTACATTTCGCTGTGTCACAATCGCTGAGCCATTGCTTTTTGTACTAAACTCAAAATGCCTTTGATCCGTACGGTAGCTGTCCATAGAGGCCTGCAGCGCTTCTTTAAAAGAACTGGTCGTCACATTTTCCGCCTTATAGTTAGGTGTATCTACATTAGCAATGTTTTGCGAAATAACTTTCTGCTTCATACTTGAATAATCTAAGGAATTCTCAAGATTCCTAAAGGTATTTGAAAATAATTCCATGTTATTCTTCACCTCTTTCTTATTGCAATTGTATTTTATTTTTATACTATATCGACCATCTTCTCAGTAATCNNAAAGTCCTATTTTGTCGAGAATTTTTACCTACATTACTAAAAAAATGATTTTTTATTACATTTTTCGACAAATAATCCAGTTATTCTGAAACTACATCTCTAATAATAGAAGAAAATCACTCTACACTCCTGTTACTTTGGGACTATTTTTGTCCGAAAATGATTACTTGTCCCCTTTCGACTCAGTTTAAAATAACCCCTTTTGAAAATAATAGTTAAAAAT